>DOQE01000049.1:0-8524 GCA_003512585.1 Bacillota bacterium
GATTAATCTGTCACCTTACGAATAATTTTGTTAAGAGACCTAGAAAGCGCTTACCATTTAACCCCTCTCTCCTTTTGCAAAATAAAAAGGTATACTAAATAGAAAACTTCTTTAGGAGGAGTAAAATCCATGATTGAGAACGCCATTATATTCTCACTTTCAGCCAACCAAAAATTGGCAGAAGCCATCGCCAAAAAATTAAATGTCAAATTAGGGGAAAGGTTGATAAAAAAGTTTCCATCGGGAGAAACCATTGTCGAACCAATCGATTCAGTTCGTGGAAAGCAAATCTTTATTGTTGAATCTACTTGTCCCCCGGTAAATGAGACCTTGATGGAAACTCTTATATTCATAGATGCCTTGCGTCGCTCCTCGGCAAAGGAAATCAACCTAGTATGTCCTTATTTTGGCTACGCTAGACAAGATAGAAAAGCTAAGCCAAGACAACCAATAACAGCTTCTTTGGTTGCCCACTTATTAGATACAGCCGGTCTAAATAGAATCATCACAGTTAATTTACATGCCGCTCAAATTCAGGGTTTCTTTAGTTGCTTGGCCGATGATTTAACGGCCGTCCCTCTTTTAGGCGGAGCCATACTCCAAAAGAAACCAAATCTATCGAATCTAGTCGTTGTTTCGCCTGACCATGGTGGAGTAGGAAGGGCAAGAGACTTAGCAGAGCAATTCAATAACTGCCCAATTGCCATCATTGACAAAAGGCGTAATGCTACTGGGGCTCCGGAAGTCATGAACTTAATTGGTGATGTTAATGGCAAAGATTGTATCTTAGTCGATGATATGATAGACACAGGAAGAAGCGCATGCAATGCCGCTGCTGCCTTACGTAAATTTGGGGCACGTTCAGTAAAAATGGCATCCGTCCACGCTGTTTTCTCAGACCCGTGCTACGATTTAATTAAAGACGGTACTGCTTTTGACGAAATAATCATAACCGACTCCATTCCTTTACCAGATAGATTTGCCGCTCTTCCATTTATAAAAGTCATTTCTTTATCAGATATGTTAAGCGAATGCATTTCCCGTATTGTAAACAATCAACCTCTATCTAGCGTATACACCGCTTTCCAAGACTCTCACACATTAATGGTGAAATATAAATAATGGAAAGAATAATCGTATTGGATTTTGGTGGGCAATATAACCAACTAATCGCCCGTAGAGTAAGGCAATGCCATGTCTACAGTGAAGTCCTTCCATTTACCACGCCTATAGACGATTTAAGGAAAGAAGATATTAAAGGCATCATCTTTACCGGTGGGCCAAATAGCGTCTACGATTTGTCTTCTCCTCACATCGATAAAGAAATATTTAACTTGAAAAAACCTATTTTAGGCATCTGTTATGGGGCTCAATTAATTGCCTATACGTTAAATGGCAAAGTAGAATCTAATGAAAAATCAGAATATGGAAGAATAGAAATTACATTAAGTTCTTCTTCAAAATTAACACACGGGTTGCCTGAAACTAGCTCTGTTTTCATGTCGCATAATGACAAGGTCACCACTTTGCCATGTGATTTTAAAGTTATCGGAAGCAGCCTACATTGCGAAAACGCTATTTTTGAAAACGAAGAAGCAAAAATATACGCTACTCAATTCCATCCCGAAGTCGAACATAGCGAATACGGGCAAAAAATAATTGAAAACTTTGTTTTGGATATTTGTAAATGTTCCGCCTCTTGGCAACCAACTTCGTTTATAGAAACCAAGATCAAAGAAATTAGGGAACAAGTCGGAAACAAAAAAGTAATATGTGCGCTCTCTGGTGGAGTCGATTCTTCTGTTACGGCCGCCATATTAAATAAAGCCATAGGAAAAAACTTAACCTGTGTTTTTGTTGACCATGGTTTGCTAAGAAAAGGCGAGGCTGAACAGGTAAAATCCATATTTGGGAATAAAGAAACGTTTCATTCTAATTTTATCCCAGTTGATGCTTCAGGTTTGTTTTTATCTAATTTAGAAGGCGTAAGTGACCCGGAAGCAAAAAGAAAAATAATAGGCAAAACATTTATTGATGTATTCAATGATGTTCAAAAGCAAATTCCTCATTGCGAGTATCTAGCCCAAGGCACTATTTATCCAGATCGCATCGAATCCGGATTGGGAATATCGGCGAAGATAAAATCGCATCACAATGTCGGTGGTTTACCTAAAGATACCGGTTTTGAAGGAATGGTAGAACCATTAAAGGATTTATTTAAAGACGAGGTTAGGGAAATTGGGCTTTTATTAGGGTTGCCGAAAGAATTGATTTTCCGTCAACCTTTTCCAGGTCCAGGACTAGGCATAAGGATAATCGGGGAAATAAGCAAAGAAAAAATTAGAATTGTCCAAGAAGCCGACTATATCTTCCGTGAAGAAATGAAAAAGACGGGCTACGATAAAAAATCCTCACAATTCTTTGCTGCTTTATCAAACATGCGTTCAGTCGGAGTCATGGGCGATGGCAGAACTTATGATTATGCCGTTATCTTAAGAGCGGTTTCTACCGATGATTTTATGACAGCTAAGCCTGTTGATATACCATACGAAATAATTACAAAAATATCTGAAAGAATAGTCAATGAGGTTAAAGGAGTGAATCGTGTGATGTATGATTTCACCTCAAAACCTCCAGCGACAATTGAATTAGAATAGGCTATAGATTCTATGGCATTATTTATTGCTCAAAATTTAAAATTTGGATTAACGATATATAAAAGCTTATTTTCTTTAAGTCTTTCTTTTAAATTATTGACTTTTAAAGCCTTGCATTTAAGCAAAACGCCGCCATTTTCGAGTAATTTTTTCGACTCAATAAAGTTTATGCCTAATAAATTGGCAATAAATTTAACTTGATCAATAGATGGATTTTTAATAGGCATTAAAACTATTTCATACTCCGTATCATCTAAATCTATATCTTTCCATTTTGTGGTCGCGATTTTGCAGCCACACTTAGGGCAAGTAAGATTCAATGCAGGACTATCATATTTTTCAAGCATTTTGCAACCACACTTAGGGCAAAAATAATTATTTTCTTCCATGTTTAATTCCTCCAGGAATAAATTTCAAAAAAACTCCTCTTCGACCATTGTCAGAAATCCAATACACACCGTTAGGATAACAATAAATCGTCATATTTGGAGCGTAAACGGGCTTTCCTAAAGCATTAGCCAAATGTTGGGCAAAACCATCATCGCGAGACCCGGTGTTACATGACAATAGTCTAATCGCCTTTGCTTTTTTAAATCCAGGCTGTTTCCTAATTAATTTGGCCGCATGTCTGGCATCAAGTCTATAATTCTTTCCGCCTGAAGCAACTTCTATTTCATTCCACGATCCATGTGCAACAACATCATACATTCCATTCGGATCAATGTCAGATCTATTTTTGATATAAGATGCAAACAATGATTTTTCACCAGATTTTGGCATAAAAGATATGTTTCCAGAAGTAAAAACCATTTTGCCAGCAAACAGCAAGCTTTTACCTTTCATAATCGCTAGCTCCAATTAGTCTGTTCTTTTTATCTTTTGCATTTTCTTTCATCGTAAAAGAATCGTACTGGAAAATAGGAATTCCTTTAATCATAGGCCATCCTAGTATTTCGCTTGTCGCCGGTCCATATACGCATATTCGGCTTGGTTCAAGAATATCAACCACCTTTTGCATTTGTTCAGCAAATATATATCTACTTTCTAATTTTTTAGAGAACCCATGCGTTCCGATAGCAATCAATGTATTTCTTGGATAAGCTTCCAAAGAAGAAATGGTTCTTTCGTCGCCAAGCCTAACATTTGGAATAATTTTTATACCGTTTTTGCCATAATAATAAGTGCATGCTAGATTGAGAAATATCTGACTCTTTTGAACAACAATCGGCATGTTATCATATGGCGAAGCATCGAGGCCAACAACGCATTGATATAATTTCAATTTATTAACATAATTATCAGGATTATTTAATATAGGTTGAAAACCAGGGTCTTGACAATAAAAACATATTGCCGTGCTAGCAGGATCTTTAACATCCATCCGTCTATCCCACTGAATTATTTCTTTCGGCGGCTCAGTAGAAACCATCCATTTCTCAATTATTGGATATTCATCCGTTTGTGTGCGTCTAGCATCGCTAATGAGAAAAGCGAGATAGACATCCCTTAAATAGGGCGATTTTCTTTTTGCAATCATAATTAACAAACCATTAAATGTTTTATTCGCTATTTAAAATATTTTAGATATGCTAATATATGAGCGTTCGATGTGCTTCAGCATATCTGCAATCACAATTGTCTCACCAATTGTGATTTTTTAGCATTTAATTCATTTTCTTTTTCTCTTTTTGAATTATATCATATCTAACCTCCGATGCTTTTTTTGATACGTGGTATAGTCTTTCTATTTCTTTTGGACACATGTTTATGCACTCTTCATAAGGCATAAGGAATTCAGAAGCAAAAACATCCGCTTGCCATTCTGGGTCACAGTAAGCAGGAACTTTTACATTTTCAACCACCATAGTCAATTTAACTTTGTTTTGAACGAAATGAAGCAAATAATGACCAAGTTCATGGACCAAAGTAAAAACACCTCTTTTAAAAGATCCACCGCAAGCTTGTTCGATAACACTTTCTTTGATATAAATAATGCCAGTTGACATATCTGTGTAAGCCTCTTCGTTGCTTTCAAAAGCAATGCTATCATCCAGCAAAACTTCATAATCAAATTTAAGTCCTGCTTTGTCAAATACAATCGATAAAGAATCAAATAATTTAGATACGTCAACCCAATCTTTGTTTTTGTATCCTAAAAATTTTCGCATTTTCATTGCATATCTTCTAATCTCCGCCCTTTTCATAGGATTAACTCTACTTTTACCCATAATTATTTTAACTTGCGTGCTATATCGGCACATTCCTCATCTGAAATATTGCCAAGCTTTCTAGATAATGCAAAAATTAGTCTTCTTTGCTCTGGCGATATTCCTTTTAAATTAATGTTTAATTCTTTTGCAGATTCAGCTTCCGCTTTTTTCATAGTGCAACTCCTCTCGCTATCCAAATTATACTTTTCGATTAGTTTATCAACCAAATCACCAGGAACGTTTCTGCTTCCAGATTCTATAGCCGATAAGTATGAAATTGACATGTCTAGTTTCTTTGCCATTTGATAAATAGTTTCATCATAATCAATCCTTAATTTTCTTAATTCCTTTCCAAAAACCGTTGCCATTTTGTTCCTCCTTAGCTTTCGGCCAAACACGCGTGCTTGGCTTAGACAAAGAAATTATTATACATTTTTAAAAACAATGCAATTCTTTTTTGTATACCTTTTTATACTCTTTTGTGTAATACGTAAATAAGATACACATGTTTTGTGAATAATGAATGTTTTTAATCTAATTCAAAATAAAAAAGAGCTTTAGTTAAACGTTAGCAGCCCGAAAAAAGATAACTGACTACCTTAAAAAACTAATAAAGCAAAGTTAAAGTCATTATTAACAATTTATAAAAAGGAGTTTGATTATCCAAGCTCCTTTAAACCTGCGTTTTTATTTTGAATAATTTGGGGCGGATGTAGTTATATTCACATCGTGAGGATGAGATTCAACTAATCCGGCATTTGTTATACGAACAAAGTGAGCATTGTACTTTAATTCTTCAATATTTTTAGCGCCGCAATAGCCCATACCGCTACGAAGTCCGCCACATAGTTGGTAAATAGTATCGGCAACACAACCGGAACAAGGGACAACTGCTTCAATCCCCTCTGGTACTAATTTTTCAACAGCAACTGTAGATTTTTGAAAATATCTATCAGCCGATCCTCTTTTCATGGCAGCTAACGAGCCCATACCGACATAGACTTTCATTTTTTTGCCATTTATTTCTTTTACTTCGCCCGGAGCTTCAATACATCTAGCAAGCAATGAGCCAAGCATGACAGTATCGGCCCCTAAAGCCAATGCCTTTACTATGTCACCGGAATATTTAAGCCCTCCATCGGCAATTACGCATACGCCTTTATCTTTGCAAAAAGAAGCGACTTCATCTACAGCACTTGCTTGCGGCATGCCGACCCCGCTTACCACCCTAGTAGTACAAATCGATCCAGGGCCAATGCCGACTTTAACCGCATTAGCGCCTGCATCAATTAAGTCTTTTGCCGCTTCCTTAGTAACTATATTTCCTGCAATAAGTTGTAAAGAAGGATAGGTTTCTCTTATCATCTTCACTGTTTTTATAATATTAGAGGAATGGCCGTGAGCCGAATCAACAACAATGGCATCAACGTTAGCATTAACCAAGGCGGCAACTCTATCTAAAGCATTACCACCGGCCCCAATTGCCGCGGCACATAATAAGCATCCATTTGAATCCTTAACGGCATTTTCATAGCCTTCACTAGAGGCATTTTTAACCAAAGCCACTTCTTTTGCTTGGTCTTCTATGCTCATATTCTTGTGGATTACCCCAATCCCGCCGACTCTAGCCAAAGCAATTGCTAATTCATGTTCGGTAACCGTATCCATAGCAGAAGAAACGATTGGAACATTTAAGTGGATTTTGGGAGTTAAATAAGAATTGATTTTAACTTCTGATGGAACTACATCAGATTTTTGAGGTGTAAGAAGAAGATCATCATAGGTTAAACCTAATTGAATATTGTCTAATTTCATAATTTTTCCTCCAAAAGAAATCCAAGAAATCTGAACTCCCTTTTTTGTTTTCTCTTTAGAATATAACAAGAAGAATTCTTTTTCACGAAGAAAAAAATAATAGCGCTTTCTTTGCTATAAATATTAGTTTTCCATTGCCCTAGCAAAGGCTAATTGCTAGGATGAAATAATATAAATTTAGTCCAAAAGAAAGGAATCCTCCCATGAAAGAAATGGTAATGTCCCAAGAGGAAATTCAAGCAGTTTGTGTTAAATTAGGGGAAGAATTAACAAAGGAATTAGCTAACGAAGAAAAGATACCTTTGTTTGTTGGAGTAATGAAAGGTGCGCTTAATTTTTTCTTTTCCTTAATCCCACACATAAATAGAAAAATTATGACTGATTATGTCGAGACTTCTTCTTACGAAGGAACGCAATCGACTGGCATAGTAAAAATTACAAAAGATCTTAATATCTCTCCCAATGATAGAACTTTAGTGCTTGTCGAAGATGTAATCGACACAGGATTATCAATGAAATATTTACTCGATTATTTAAAAAGCAAATATCAGCCAAAAAGAATAATCATTTGCTCATTATTTGATAAGCTAGCCGCAAGAAAAGAAAACGTCCACGTTGACTATGCTGGAAAAATATTAAACGAAAATAAGTTCCTTGTAGGATTTGGTCTAGATTATAACGAGTTAGATAGAGAAATACCTTATGTCTATGTTCCAAGCGAAGAAGACATAAAGGCAATGGATGAATTGCTAGCAAAAGAATAAAGAATTTCCAATTGAAAAGGCGAACCACGTTAGGCTCGCCTTTTTCTTTGTAAACAATATTAATTAATTTTGAGTGCCAAATATACGGTCCCCAGCATCCCCTAAGCCTGGACAAATATACGCTCTATCGTTTAATTGTCTATCTAAAGCGCCTATATATAGAGGAACGCCTGGGTTTGCCTCGCAAAAAGCCTTGACTCCTTCAGGAGCGGCAATAATACAAATAAAATGAATGTGTTTTGCTCCATGCTTGCGTAGCATCTTGACCGCATCGATGCCGCTTCCACCGGTTGCTAGCATTGGGTCAAGAAGATATATTTCCATATCCTCTAGTCCTTTTGGAAGCTTGCAATAATATTCGTGTGGTTCATGAGTTACTTCGTCGCGAAACAAACCGATATGCCCAACATGAGCCGTAGGAACTAATTGAGTAAATCCATCAACCATTCCCATACCAGCACGCAAAATTGGAACAAAGCAAAGGCGATGCCCTTCTACCATCGGTTGGGTTGTTTTTTCAATTGGTGTTTCTATTTCAACATCAACGGTAGAAACATTTCTTAAGGCCTCGTAAGCCTCCATCATTGCTATTTCTTTGACAATGGCACGAAACTCGCTAGTGGGAGTATTCTTGTTACGGAGGATGGAAATTTTATGCTTTAACAAAGGATGCTCAAGCAAAACGACGTTCGAATATTCGGGCATACTCATAAGGAACAACCTTCTTTCTAGCCGAATATTTTATCATAAGGAATAAATACAAAAAAAGACAAAAAATAAATATTTTAAATAAAACCGCTTTCATGTTTTTCTTTCTTGAAAATGATTTAAACTACATTGATGTCGATAGGTCGTATATGTTGGAGATATAGTCTAACAGTTTCTACGCTTAATCTGTAAAGTTAAGCACTACGAGCTAAAGAAAGGAAACGAAGAAGGAAAACAAGGCAAAACGATACTTTCGCTTTTATGATTTTCTCCTTTGTTTTTATTCTTTATTCCCCGCGTATCCTCCTAATTGGCAAAAGTCTATTTCAAAATTAAGGAGGAAAAGACTATGGCTGAGACAGTTACGACT
>DOQE01000049.1:8541-20022 GCA_003512585.1 Bacillota bacterium
TTCAAAACTCATCTACTGACAACAAGCCAAATGGTAAATCACCAAAACGTGGCTTTGCTGGCTGGCTTGATCGCTATTTTCACATTAGCGAAAGAGGCTCTTCGATTATCCGTGAGCTCATTGGTGGGCTAGTTATCTTTTTGGCAATGTTCTACATATTGCCATTAAATGGTAATATGCTTTCTAGCGACTGGGCTAATCTTGCTAATCTCACCGATAATACTATGCCAATCGCAGAAAACGTTAAGCTTATTGGAGAAATTCGTTACATCCTAATTTATGGCGATGTATGGGCAACTGTAGATGAGGTTCGTGCCGCTGTGTTTGCTGCCACTGCAATCTCTGCTGCCGTTACAACCATTTTCATGGGATTATATGGAAAACTCCCAGTCGGACTTGCTTCTGGCCTTGGTTTGAATTCTTTAATTGCCTTTAATGTCATGCTTGGCTTGGGATTCAATTTTGCCCAATCCATGTGTTTAGTAATGATTGATGGTATCTTATTCTTAATCATTTCATTAACCCCAATCCGTGCCTGGATTGTCCGCAATATCCCTAAGTCTTTAAAATTTGCCATCTCTGCTGGTATTGGTTTCTTTATTTGTTTCATCGGCTTCCAAAATATGGGCCTAATTGCCGATAATAGCGCTACTTTGGTTGGACTTGGCGATTTTAAGAATCCAACCGTCATCGTTGGTTTAATTGGAGTTGTCTTAGTTCTTGCCTTAAGTGCTTTGCCAGCCTCTAAAAATAAAGCTTTATTCTGGATTAACAAATTTGCCGTTATCATTGCCATTGTTGTTATGGCTATCCTTTGCGGTTGCTTAGGACAAGCTGGCGTCGCTGGATTCAATTCTTTCTATAATGATTCCTATCATATTAGCCAAGTTGGAAACTTTGGAAAAATCTTTGGTTGTGCTTTCATGGGATTTGATGTTTTAGCAAATCCAATGGCCTATGCCTTAATCTTCTCTTTGTTATTTGTTGATTTCTTCGATACCACCGGAACCTTAGTCGGTGTCGAAGCTGGTGCCGGCATGGTCGATAACGAAGGGCGTATAACCGTTAATGACAGGCCAGCCATGGTTGTTGATGCTGTCGGAACTGTCTTTGGTTCAGTTTGTGGCACCACCACCGTTACTTCTTTTGTCGAATCTACCACTAGTGTTGCCGCTGGTGCCCGCACTGGCTTAGCTGCCGTTACCACTGGTTTATTATTCGCTTTAAGCTTATTGATCTACCCTGCTTTAAGTGCTTTCTCTTCTTCTGCCGTCACTGGCTTAGCTCTTGTCTATGTCGGTATCTGCATGTTTAAAAATCTTGAACACCTTGAATGGAAAGACTGGGTTGCCGTTGGCTCTGGATTCTTGACCGTCATTGTCATGTGCGTTTCCTATTCCATCAGCGATGGCATCGCCTGGGGATTCATTGCATACACTATAATGACCCTCTGCGCTGGGCGCTTCAAGAAGTCTGACATTGCCGTTGCCGCTTGCTCTGCCGCTTTCTTGGCTATCTATATAGTTAAGTATGCAACTGGCATTGCTGGATAGTCGTTCATTTAAAAAATCTTGTTTTTAACAAACCAGGGCAGCAAAAAAGTTGCTCTGGTTTATAATTTGTAAGGAAAGGTTATCCCTATTAAATTTATGGATTTAGAAAAATATATCGGAGTCGTTCCTGATTTCCCAAAAAAAGGCATATCGTTTAAAGACATATCCCCATTAATTAGAAACCCCGAAGCATTTCGTTGTTGCATTGATGAGCTTGAAAAATTAGCCAACAAGTATCATCCGGATGTAATAATTGGGCCAGAATCACGCGCGTTTATTTTTGGCGCTGCCTTAGCCTATAAGATGGGCATTGGTTTTGTTATGGCTAGAAAAGCCGGTAAACTTCCTGGCGTGACAATGAAAGTTTCTTATCAGTTAGAATATGGAACTGCTACGATGGAAATACCAGCCTCTTCTTTTAAAAAGGGGGACCGCGTATTGATGATCGATGATTTAATGGCTACAGGCGGTACGTTTGCGGCCTTGAAAAAATTGATTACTTTAGCAGGCGGAGAGCCTATCGCTTGTTTAACAGTTATCAATCTAGAAGAACTTCATGGCGAGAAAAATGTTGGCTTACCATGCGAAAGCTTATTAACATTATCTGACTCTCATTAAGAAGATGAGACAATATCTACTCGGGTAAAACCGAGTTTTTTTATTACTCTATAAAGAAGGGAAACATATAAGGAGGGACTCGAAATCCATTCTCATCCTTATAAAATTGCTTAGGGTGAACAATTAAGGAGTTCCCAATTCTATTGCCAAACCTTTTTTTAAACAAGCTATAAGAAACAATCGTATAATTCTTTGAAGATTTCACTTCTATTGGGAACACTTTTATGTTTGTCTTGCTTTCGTTTGAAAGCATAAAATCTATCTCTATATCATTTTTGTGAGTTTCTTTGCAGTAACGAGAATAGAAAAACAATTTTTTTCCTTTTGAAGCTATCATTTGGGCAATCATATTCTCGTATATCATTCCTTTGTTTAAAGACAAATTATCGTTCATTATCAATTTATATAATTGAGCTGATGTTATTTCGTTTTCTGAAAAAGCATGGCTAACCAGTAGGCCTGTGTCGCCCATATAGCACTTCACGGACGAACCGTCCTTGTTTAAAGAAAAACCAACGTTAGGATCATTACACTTATAACATAGATTGCATATCATTGAATCGCCAAGCCAAAATAGCGGTTTATCATATTGAGCAAAAGATGAATTTTCGCTTATTTTAGATAAAACAATTTTTTTATCATGTTTAGACAAATAGCCAGGGATGTTGTCGAATAACGCGGCCACTTTAGAGTTATAACGCTTTGCCGCTTTATTTATGTCATCTCTATATAAATCCAAAATATTTCTTTTTGCCATATCTGATTTATAAAAATCCCTATTATTTTCAAAATAGGCTACAACGCTTTGCGGCATTCCTCCAACGAGCAAATATTCCTTAAATAAACGCATGGCTTTTTTATGATATGGTTCTTCTAAAGCAACTTTATTTTCTACGCACTCCTTAATATAACGAAGCAAAATGTCTTCTTTTGCCGCGCAAAGAAATTCTTCAAAATCAAGCGGATACATTTTTACTTTCATTTCTTCAAAAGGGATTACGATATCACTAACATTATCTTTTATGGAAATTAAGGAACCAGTTTCAATAAAACTGTACCTCCCGTCTTTAACCAAGTATTTAATGGCTTCCCTTGCCTTTGGAAATCTTTGAATTTCATCAAAAATGATCAAAGTATCGTCTCGATATAACTCTACATTGTATTCTAAAGATATGTTCTGAAAGAAAATATCTAAATTGTTGAGGCTATCGGAAAAATTATTTTTAGTGGCATTGCTAGCGATAGCAAAGTCTATTAGCACATAAGATTTATAGTTTTTTTAGCAAACTCTTCTACTATAGTTGATTTTCCTACTCTTCTAGCGCCTTCTATTAAAAGAGCGTATTTTTTGCTGTAGTTATTTTTCCATTCAAGCAATTTGTCATAAATTTTTCTTTTTAATATCATAAATCTTAGCCTCGTGTAGTTAATTACAACATTTTATGTTAACGATACGAAAAGTATTTATTTGTAAAATCACTGGCTAAGCGAAAACTATTTTTCAAAGAAAACCATGTCTATACGAAAAGTAACTAATATTTTCCCTCCTCTGCTTTATAAAAATATTAGTTGAGAATAGTCACAAACAATAAAAGAGTTTTTTTGCATCTTTCTTGTAAGCGCTACCAGAAAATATCTCTTCCTTAAAATGAAAATAAACCTTAAACTATAAATCCGGAGCTAAAACAAAAATGAAGCAAACCGGAACAAATAAACCTAGCAAAATTAAAGGGGTATTTGTTTCAAATTTTGTGTTTGTATTTTAAAGGCCTGAGGGCCTTATTTTTTTGCCTAGTTGCCAAAAAAAGGAAAGGATTAAACTTATGTTTAGAAAAAACGAAACATCAGCAGAAGAAACATTGGTAGCCCATCCAAACGGAATGCTACTAGAAGTAGACGAGGCGCCTAAACGCCCGGGTAAATGGATTATACTAGCCATTCAACATGTCTTGGCAATGTTTGTAGCTTGTATAACCGTCCCCATGATCGTTTTTAGCGGCGTAAATGTCACTTTAGGCGGAGTTAGCTATAACCTAGCCTCCATAATGATTGCCCCTACTTTATTTAGCGCAGGTATAGGCACTATATTCTATTTATGTGTTACAAAGTTTAAGTCGCCAATGTTTTTAGCCTCAAGCTTTGCCTATATGTCGGCAATGAGCGAGGCTATTAAAGTCGATTGCCAAGCTACCGGACAAGTAAATTTGTGGATTCTTCCTGTCGGTATGGCCATGGTTGGTCTTATTTATTGTATAGTTGCTTTCTTAATTAAACTATTTGGAGTCAAATGGTTAAATAAGTTGCTCCCAACAATTGTAGTTGGGCCAGTTATCATTGTTATCGGCTTATCTTTGGCCACAAGCGCTATTTCAAACTTAACAACCGGGGCCGCGATCGGCGGATATAACTGGTGTGCCATTTTATCTGGACTAATCGCCATGATAGTTACGGCATTATGCTCTCATTATGGAAAGGGCACAATTAGTTTAGTTCCTTTTGTAATAGGTATGTTAAGCGGATATGTGGTTGCCTGCTTATTTACTCTAATTGGCTATTATGGATGTGGAAACGAATATTGCCATGTCGTAAATTTCGATCCACTTTTAAATCTATTCTCAACAGTACAAGATGGAACTAGAGTAGCCAATGTCACAATCCAATCTTTCTTAGACTATCCAAAATTCCTTTTCCTAACTGCAAATAGCGAAAACGTTGTTCCCTTAACTGGTTCAGCAGTTGCCCAAGCTGCCATAATATTTATACCTGTATCTTTAGTTACCATTTGTGAACATATCGGTGACCATAAAAACATGTCTGGCATCCTTCAACGCGACCTTTTAGAGAATCCAGGCTTAACCCGCACCTTAATCGGAGATGGCGTTGCCACTTCAATCTCCGGTTTATTTTGCGGCGCCGCCAATACGACATATGGAGAAAACGTTGCTGTTGTCGGAGTAACAAAAATAGCCTCGACAAAAGTAATCTTCCTAGCTTGCTTATTCTCAATCGCTTTAGGCTTCTTTAGTCCTTTAATGGCATTGACCCAAACTATCCCATCTTGCGTTACCGGAGGGGTTAGCTTGATTCTTTATGGATTCATCGCTTCTAGCGGGGTCAAGATTCTAATCAATGAAAAAGTTGATATGGGAAAAACAAAAAACATATTCGTTACTTCCATAATTTTAGTCGCCGGAATTGGTGGTTTGGTCTTCTCCTTTGGAAGTGGAAACGCCAAGATGTCTATAACTTCCGTTTCTGTTGCTATGATTCTAGGCATAATCATGAATGCTATGCTTCGCGAAAAAAAAGATAAAACTAACGAACCAAAAGAAAATATAGAAAACCAAAAATAAATAATAATCGCCATATTAAAAAGATGCCTTAATTTTAAACGGCATCTTTTTTTATATTTAAAACATCATGGTAGCTTTAAATCTATGTTAATTTAATAGACCAAACTGCGTATTAATCAAGGCAATTACTTTTCATTTGGCTTTGAGCCAGTATAAAGTTGATAACATTTTCCTTTTTGAGCAAGCAAAGTCTCGTGATTACCTCTTTCAATAATCTTGCCATCTTGAAGAACCATGATGACATCACTATTTTGAATGGTAGAAAGCCTATGGGCTATAACAAAGACAGTGCGGCCTTTCATAATCGCGTCCATCCCTTTTTGTACTAACTTTTCGGTTCTAGAATCAATTGAAGAGGTGGCTTCATCGAGAATCAAAACAGGCGGGTTCGCACAAGCGGCCCTAGCAATTGAAATAAGTTGTCTTTGGCCTTGGGAAAGCCCGGCTCCCGCGCCGTATAAAATCGTCTCATAGCCATTTGGAAGCATCCTAATAAAATTATCAGCATTGGCTAATTTCGCTGCCTTAACTACTTCTTCATCGCTTGCCTCTGGATTACCATATCTAATGTTATCCTTAACAGAAGCGGTAAATAGGCTAGTTTCCTGCAAAACCATGCCCATGGCTCTCCTTAAATCCTTTTTTGCAATCTTATTAATGTTGATATCATCAAACCTAATCTTTCCATCCTCAATATCATAGAAGCGGTTAAGCAAATTAGTAATTGTAGTTTTGCCAGCCCCAGTAGGACCAACAAAAGCTACTTTTTGTCCAGGCTCGGCATATAAAGAGATATCATGAAGAACCGTCTTTCCTTTTACGTAAGCAAAATCTACATCATACATATTTATCTTGCCTTTTAGCCAAGTGTAAGTTGTTGGGCTGCCATCGCTATGAGGATGTTCCCAGGCCCACATTAAAGTTCTTTCGTTTGTTGGCACAGGGTTTCCGTTTTCATCCCTTTTAGCGTTTACTAACCTAACATAGCCATCATCTACTTCGCTAGGTTCATCAATCATAGCAAAAATACGTTCCGCACCAGCCAAAGCCATGATAACTAAATTAATTTGCATTGACACTTGTCCTAAAGGCAAGGTGAAAGACTTACCCAAAGTCAAGAAGCTAACAACCATACCAGAAGTTAGGGGAATGATATTATAACCAATGAATATACCGCCAACTAAAGCCAAGACACAATATTGCAAATGGGATAAATTCACTGCAATAGGTCCCAAAATATTGGAAAATTGCTGGGCTTTTGTCGTAAACCCACATAAAGCATCGTTAAGTTTATCAAATCCTTCTTCGGACTGTTTTTCAAAAGTAAAGACTTTGATAACTTTTTGGCCTGATATCATTTCCTCTATATATCCATTTGTCATACCTAGACTTCTTTGCTGGGCTATAAAGAAAGTAGAGCTCTTATGAGAAATAAATATTATAAGAGAAAGAATGAGAACAAAGAAAACTAAAACAATAAGAGTCATGTAGACATTTATGACTAACATGGCAATTAAGGCTGCAATCATTGTAACAATAGATTGGACTACCATAGGCAAGACACGGGAAATCATTTCCCTTAAAGTATCAATGTCGTTTGTATAAATCGACATGATATCCCCATGTGTTCTAGTGTCAAAATAAGAAAGAGGCAAAGACTCCATATGGGAGAATAATTCATCCCTAATTTGTTTTTGGGTGCCTTGTCCAATTTGAGATACAACTATTTGATATATATAGGTGCAAATTATGCCAAGCAGATAAATGCCAATCATTATTAAAATGGCTCCGCCTAAGTCCATAGGCACGCCATATAAATAAGTCGCTTCTCCTTTTAACATAGGAGTAATAAAGCTATCGATAAGAACACTACCGATAAACATCGACCCGATAACCCCGGCCCCAGAGGAAATAATTATGGTGACAAAAGCCAAAATAAATAATGCAGGGCTAAATTTGAATATACGGGCAGTCAATCTGCCAAAAATAGATATGCTTTTCTTTATGCCAAGTTTTTTTGTGACTGGCCCTTTTTTATTGCTCATCGAAATCACCTCCGCCCATTTGGGTTTCATAAATCTCTTTATAAACCGATGAAGTATTTAATAATTGCTCATTCGTGCCCATATCAAGGATTTTCCCATCATCCATTACGATTATTAAATCGCAATCTTTAATGGAGAGAATCCTTTGGGCAACTATAAATTTCGTCACATTAGGAATCTCTTCTCTGAAAGCCTTTCTAATAAGAGCATCCGTATGAGTATCAACGGCTGAAGTAGAATCATCCAATATCAATATTTTAGGGGATTTTAATAAGGCCCTGGCAATGCAAAGCCTTTGCCTTTGGCCTCCGGAAACATTAGTTCCGCCTTCATCGATAGGAGAATCATACTTAAGTGGAAATTTCTCAATGAATTCATCCGCGCAGGCTAACTTAGCAGCTTTTTTAATTTGCTCATCGCTAGCGTTAGGATTACCCCAAAGCAAATTGGATTTAATCGTTCCAGTAAATAAAACATTCTTTTGCAAAACAACAGAAACGTTATCTCTTAATGTTTTTAAATCGTAATCCCTAACATCGACTCCACCAACCTTAACTGAGCCGGAAGTTACATCATATAGTCTAGCCATCATGGAAATCAAAGTCGATTTCGAAGACCCCGTTNNATGGCGCCAATTATGCCAACCGTATATCCGCTTGGGACATCTAAATTAATATGATCGAGGACGTTTTTAGTCCCGTTTTTATTATATTTAAAACAAACGTCTTCAAACTTTACCGAGCCATCCTTTACTTCCATAACCGGGTTAGAAGGGGATGCCAAGTCGGGCTTTTCTAATATTACTTCGGCAATACGTTCGGCGCTATTCCTAGCTATGATAATCATGACGAAACACATCGAAACAAACATTAAAGAATTCAATATTTGCATTACATACGTTATTAAAGAAGTCAAGGAGCCTGTGTTGAACCCATCTGGTGCATTTCCAGAAGCAATAATCATTTTGGCCCCAAAATAGGAGATGACAATCATGCAAGTATATACGGCAAAATTCATCATTGGGTTATTGATGGCAAGGATTCTTTCGGCATGTAAGAAAGTCTTGTATATATAATAGGAAACGCGACCAAATTTTTCTTTTTCAAACTCTTCTCTACCAAACGATTTAACAACCCTAATTCCTGATAAATTTTCTTGAACTGAAGCATTTAAATCATCATACGTGTTAAATACTTTGACAAATGTAGGGTGGACTTTCGCGGCAATAAAAAACAATACAAAACCCAAAACTGGAATAATTGCAATAAAGACCATGGATATTTGCCAAGAAGTAATGGAAGCCATAATAAAGGCAAAAATCAGCATGATAGGAGATCTAACAACCGTCCTTAAAATTGCCTGAACAGAGTATTGAACATTAGTAACATCGGTAGTCAATCTAGTAACTAAGGAAGAAGAAGAAAATTTATCGATATTAGAAAAAGAATAATCTTGAATCTTATAATTCATTTCCTTTCTAAGATTTCTTCCGAAATTACTAGAAGCAATCGAAGCAAAAAATCCAGCCATAACCCCACCAAAGCAACTAACAACGGCCATGCTAATCATAACTAAGCACACATAGATTAAAGAAGGAACGTCTGAAGAAACCATAGCAGAGCCTTTTGGGTCGATAATATTGACCGCTCTAGCAGCAAAAAATGGAATTAAAACCTCTCCAATAACTTCAATTGAAACAAAAACCCAGGCCAAAACGCAATAACGCCAAGAGCCATTCATATATTTAAATAAAGATTTGAGAATATGAGAATTTTTAAGCTTTTTAATTTCTTCTTCATCCCGTTTTTCTTTTTCTTTAATTATTTTATCTATTTGTTCATTTCCCATTTCTATTGACCTCCTCTAGCTTAGAAGAGAGTTTTTCTCCAAGCCTTATGAATTCATCTTTTTCTTCCTTTGTTAAATATGATTCCAACTCATTTTCAAACATCGCGAATACCCTTTTAGACTTTTTATAAAAATCAAGTCCCGTCTCTGTTGGATAAAGACATTTGATTCTTTTATCCTTTTCATCGGCAATAGTTGTTACATACTCTTTCTCGCATAAATAATTTAAGATTTCGGATATTGTAGATTTTTTTAGCATAAATCTATCGATTAAAGAACAAGAAGAGCACCCAGGATGCCTACATATATAATTTAAAGCCATGCCTTGAGGGGCTCCTAAATCTAGCGGAAGCAAATAAAGGTAATTTAATTCAAACCTTCTATCCATTTCTCTATTTATATGGCCAACCAAAGGTCTTAATTTCGAAATCTTATTTTCCATAATTAGTTCGTTAACGAACTATTTTTAACTCAAATAAGATAAAGTATCAAGATGCAAAAACTTATTTTTGAAAATAAACCGCTTACATTTGACTATGCTTTTCTCTTATTTCAATCCCATTTAATGTATTCAATAAAGATTCCTTGCTATCTAAAGAAGAAGCTATCTGCATCCTGATCCTTTTATAGCCAGGAAAGGAAGAAAAGAAATGAGGAAGCAACCCCCTTAATTCCCTAATCCCTATATATTCACCTTTTTCTTCTATTAACATTAAAGCAAACTTTCTTGCATAATCAACCTGAGTTAAAACATCGGGATTAGGCAAAAGAACGCCATTATCCAAATATTCATTTATTTGGGTTATTAAAAAAGGATGACCTAGTCCGCCTCTAGCTACCATAACCAAGTCAGCATGAGCTATATCTAAAGCCATTTTGGCATCTATAGGGGAAAAAATATCGCCAGAAACAACTAAAGGAATATGGATATTTTCTTTTAATGATGATATTTCTTCATATCTAGCCTTGCCTGAATAACCTTGACTTCTAGTTCTGCAATGAACACTTAACAAACAAACCCCGGCCCTCTCCAAAGCCTTTGCTACTTCAATAACATTAATAGAATCTTCATCCCAACCAAGTCTAATTTTCGCTGAAACTGGTTTACTCGAAACCTTAACAATTTCACTTACATAGTGTTCAAGCTCATCTACTCTTTTTAGCCAAGCAGAACCCGCGCCAGTTTTAACAACTTTATTTACTGGGCAGCCAAAATTTAAATCGAGCATATCATAACTAGCAACTTCTTCCATCTTTTTTATAGCAGGTAAAGTATGTTCTAAAGAAAAGCCAAACAATTGCAAGGCAAAGGGAGAATCTAAGGGGGCGCTTTTTAAATATTCAAAAGTCTTGGCATTGCCATAATCAATCCCGCAGTCAGAAACCATCTCGCTAAAAGAAAGCCCCACCCCAAAAGGCTTCATAAATTCTCTATATGAAGAAGAAGTTACTCCAGCCATAGGGCCAAGGACTACATGACCGTTTATTTTTATTCCCTTAACTTCCATAACAGTAAAAGTTATATAGAAAAGTATGGATAAAGACAATAAAACTTTCATAACCTAGCAAAGAAAATAGAGCAAGACTAAAAATAGATTTTTATACATTTTTTCTAAAATTGTCTATTTTCTCTCAAAAAGAATAAAATCTAGTTGCAATTAGTTCGTTATCGAACTATAAACCATAAGGCAAAAAGGAGATAAACCATGTTTAAAATGTTCAAAAGGTTCCGAAATATAGATTGGGTATCCCTAGTTTTAATTATCGGATTAACAATTTTACAAGTCTGGTGCAGCATGATGATGGTCGATTACATGTCAAGCCTTATAAAAGCGATAATGTATGTCGACTATAATCTTAACCCGGTCCACCTAGGGGCAGAATTTGGAGAGCTTTTTTCTCAACCAGGCTTCGATTGGTCTACTTTTTTAAACATGGCAAAAGCCAACCCGACATTTAATTCTAGCCAAATAAGTATTTTTGAAAGTATAGCAAATGCCACTACAAACGATATTTGGTATTGGGGAGGCATGATGCTATTAGTCGTGACAGGTTCAATTCTTT
>DOQE01000049.1:20039-30629 GCA_003512585.1 Bacillota bacterium
CCTCTGGGATCGCAGCAAATTTTGCAACCTCCACTAGAAAAGACTTAAACGAAAAGATCTCCTCTTTCTCTTTAACGGAAATTAACCGTTTCTCTACCGCTAGTTTAATTACAAGAAGTACTAACGATATAGAGCAAGTGCAAATGACTTATTTACTGATGATGCGAATGATTTTCGCTGCTCCAATAACAGCCATATGGGCAATATGCAAAGTCCAATCCGCCTCCTGGGAATTATCAATTGCCACCGTTATAGCAGTTTTGGTTTTAATAATTACTTTGACAATTCTAGCTATCCTTGTCATGCCAAAATTCAAGGTATCTCAAAAATATATCGACAAACTAAACGGAATAACTAGAGAAAACTTAAATGGTATCCGTGTAGTTAAGGCATATAATGCCGAGCAATACCAAGAAAATAAATTTAAAACTTCCAATGACGACCTTACTAAACTAAATTTATTCACCGGCAGAGTCATGGGACTACTTTCCCCAGTGATGATTATCGTAATGGATGGAATAACCTTAGCCATCTATTGGATTGGCTCATATTTAATAAATGGCGGCACTTTAGGCTATAACGATATTTCTAGTTTCACCATGCTAGCCACCCAGATAATCATGGCGTTTATGATGCTATTAATGATGTTTGTTTTATGGCCGAGAGCAAGCGTATCTGCAAAACGTATAAACGAAGTATTAGAAACTAAGCCTTCAATAGTAGACCCAGTTAATCCAAATGTTCCGAAGAAGTTAGGAACCATTGAATTCGATGATGTTAGTTTTCATTATCCAGACGCTGAAGAAAACATCCTAGAACACATTTCATTCAAAGCCAATCAAGGCGATACAATAGCCATAATTGGCCCAACCGGCTGTGGCAAAACAAGTTTAGTTCAACTCTTAGATAGATTATACGATGTAACATCAGGAAGCGTAAAAATCGATGGAGTAAATGTAAAAGACTTTTCGCAAAAAGAATTGCATTCTAGAATTGGATTTGTTCCGCAAAAAGGACTTTTATTTAGTGGGACAATAAAAAGCAACATTGGTTTTGGGCTAGATAGCCAAATAAATGATGAAGATATAGAAAACGCCGCAAAAATTGCTTGTGCCGATGAATTTATTGAAAAAATGGAAGGCAAATATAATTCGCCGATTGCCCAAGGTGGAAGCAATGTATCCGGAGGGCAAAGGCAAAGACTATGCATTGCTAGAGCCGTTGCCTTAAAACCAGAAATATTTGTTTTCGATGATTCTTTTAGTGCCTTAGATTTTAAAACCGATTTAAAGGTAAGACAAAATCTAAAAGCATCCCAACAAAAAGCAACAAAAGTAATCGTGGCCCAGCGTATCGGTACCGTAATGGACGCCGATCTGATTCTTGTCTTAAATGAAGGAAAGCTTGTTGGAAAAGGAACGCATAAAGAGTTACTTTCTAGTTGCGAACTTTATAAAGAGATAGCCTTATCTCAACTTAGTAAGGAGGAGCTTGGTTTATGAGTATGCATCCAAAACGCGATTTGCCAAAAAAGATATCGAAAGATGAAATGAAAAAAGCTTTTAAAAATATACTCGGTACCTCAAAAAACTTTTATATTTCAATACTAATTGCTGCTTTATTTATTTTAGGTGGAGTCATTATTTCTATCATTGCTCCCCAATTTCTTTCAGATTTAACAAATGAAATAGCTAATAATGCCCAAACAAAAAATATCAACATGGAAATAGTATCCAAAAACGGAATTATTTTGGCCTGTTTATATTTTGCTAGCGCTTTATTGACTTATGGTTCTAGCTTTATATTAACCGGGGTAACCCAAAAATACGCCAACTCCTTAAGAAGATCTATTTCTATAAAGATAAACAAAATCCCCTTATCCTATTTTGACTCCCACCAAGTCGGAGACATATTGTCTAGAGTTACTAACGATGTCGATTCAGTAGCACAAAGCCTTGATCAATCTATATCAATGCTACTGCAAGCCGTCTTTATGCTTATAGGTTCGCTAATTGGAATGTTCGTTACATCTTATTTAATGGCTTTTGTAGCTTTATTATCTATACCCTTGATGCTTTTATTCATAGGCTTAATAATGAAATTTGCCATGCCTCAATTTATAAAAAGGCAAGAAGAGATAGGCCAAATCAACGGGGTTATTGAAGAAAAATACTCCGGCCAATTAATAATAAAACTATTTAATGCCGAAAATAGAGTCAACACCAATTTCAACAGGCAAAATAGCGAGCTCGGTTCAACAATGTTTAAAGCTCAAATTTATGGTGGATTAATGCAACCATTAATGAACTTTATTTCCTATTTTGCCTATATTGCAATTTTAGTAGTCGGTGGATTATTGCTTTCAGAAGGAAAAGTAGATTATGGAACAATCACGGCTTTCTTAGTCTATATAAGATTATTCCAGCAACCAATGACTCAAATTGCTCAAGCCATGAATACTTTGCAAACCACCGGGGCTGCTAGCAAACGAGTTTTTGATTTCTTAGAAGAAAATGAATTATCCGATGAAAGCAAACTAACTAGAAAACTAGCTGGTCCAGATGGAAAAGAAAATATCAAAGGAGAAGTTGAGTTTAAACACGTATGTTTCTCTTATGATCCGAGTAGAGAAATTATTCATGATTTCTCCGCTAAAATAAAGCCAGGATCAAAAGTAGCCATAGTAGGCCCTACTGGAGCGGGTAAAACAACAATGGTCAATCTCCTTATGAGATTCTATGAAGTCAATTCAGGTGAAATATTAATAGATGGGGTATCCACAAAAGACATGCCAAGAGAAGAAATCCACGACATATTTGGCATGGTTTTGCAAGACACTTGGGTTTTTGACGGAAGCATGAGAGAAAATATTGTCTTCAATAGCCCGGATATAAGTGATGAAGAATTAAAAGCAATTTGCAAAGAAGCGAATATTTATCACTTTATTCGAACCTTGCCAGGAAAACTTAATTGCCAATTGTCTAACGCCGGCTCCATTTCTTCAGGCCAAAAGCAACTTATAACAATAGCAAGAGCCATGGTTAGAAAAGCTCCTTTACTAATATTAGATGAAGCAACTTCTAATGTTGATACCAGGACAGAAGAATTAATCCAAGAAGCCATGGATAAACTAACAAAAGGAAGAACTAGTTTTGTAATAGCTCACCGCTTATCTACAATTAAAAATGCCGATTTAATCTTGGTTATGAAAGATGGAAATATAGTAGAGCAAGGGACGCACGAAAGCTTGATGAAAGATAACGGTTTCTATGCCTCCTTATATAACTCACAGTTTTCTTTTGAATAAATAAGTAATAAAAAAACGGGCAGCCGCGTTTTTTTATTCCAATGACTCTACTTCTTTATAAATCACATTACACTTTTCAACGACATTAACTTTTATTTTTCTAGTTTTTAAATACTCGACTACATATTTGCCGTTTTCCTTAAACCACTTAACCCCCACTTTTTCTCCTTTAAATTCTCTTTCGGCTTTAGCAAAAGAAACTTCTTCAGGGAATATAGGGTCAATAAACACAGAATCGTCTAGATTGTCATTAATATTCAATCCGGCTATATAACGGATAAATACCATCGTAAAATCACCCCAGAAATGATGATTTAACGAGGAAATATCAGGCCGATCATTTGGGTTTTTCGGTTCAATGGATCCATCTTTTTTCATTTCAAATTCCATTTGGAATTCTTCTGGCAAGGCAGTTAAGCCCATTTTTTCCCAATAACCAAAAGAAGGATAACTGTCTTGAATCATTAATTTTAAAGCAAGATTAATATCTTTTTTAGCCAAAACCCTAAATAAGCGTCTCGCACCTAAAACGCCTACTTGGAAATGGTCATTATTTTGGTGAATCAAATTGATTAAGTCTTCATAAAAATTATCAATCTCATCTTCATTTACAACGCCTATTTCCATAGCCATGGCTAAGGCTGTTTGGGTCATATACTCTTTTTTAAAGCGCTTATCTTTAATAAAGAATTTCCTAAATGAAGTTACGAGTTGATCACGATATTCATCTACGAATTGCTTGCTCTTGTTTCTATTTAGTCTATTGAATAATTTAGATTCGTTAGAACATATCTCTATTAAAGATAAAGTATCCGTTATTCTTAAATCGGTTTGATAATCACCCGATATACGTTTAGTCTCACACCAATCACCTAAGCCATAACTAGCTAGACCATCTTTATCTAATCTTGTTTTTGAATACTTTAAATATCTAATCATTGCCTCTTCATTTTCTAAAACAATAGATTCATCGCCTTCATATTGATAAGAAAAGAAAACCGCATTAGTCAAAGCCTCATCCCAAGCCGGTCCATTGCCCCAAGCAAAACCCCAGCCCGTAGTTGGAATTATCCCCGGCAAAACGCCTTCTTTAGTTTGTGCCTTTCTAACATTATTTAACCATTCTTTTAAATCTAATGATAAATTTGCATGATAACATAAATAATCAGTAGATAAAGCTATATCGCCAGTCCAACCATTTTTCTCCCTGTGCGGACAATCGGTTGGAAAATAAACGATATTGGAATCCATGGAATTAATAGCCATTTCTTCAAGCCTATTTATTGTTTTGTTCGAACAAGAAAAACTGCCTACTTTTTTATAATTAGAACGAATCCTAATCATTGTTAATAAATCTAACGTGGCCTCGTTATCTTCAATTCCGTTAACCTTAGCATAGCCAAATCCATAATAGCTAAAGGAAGGTTCATATGTTTCGTTTTCTTCCCCTGAGGCTATATATTCAAGATGCTGAATAAAATCCTTTGGAGTCTTTGCTCCAAAGCTTATATTTGTCATATCCAAATCGCCTTCTAATAACCTCTCGCCAAAATCAATAGATATCCTTTTTCCTTTTTTTGTATTTATTTTTAATCTAAAAATACCGCAGAGATTAATAGGGAATACATATAAATACCCTAAACCCACTTTTCTTATTTCGATAGGTTTTATTTCTTCTAATTTAGCAATTGGGTTAGCCTTAACTAATCTAGCTTCTCCTAAAGGAGCATCTACTTTTATAGCATTATCCCAAGAAGAATCATCGAAATCGACTTGGTTCCAATTCTTTATTTCTTTTCTAGCGTCATAATATTCGCCAGCCCTGTAATCATCAAACAAAAGAGGTGATGGAGCACTTTTTATACTTTCGTCTGCCTCAAAAATCGTTTTATTGTCTATTTCAAAAGAAAAAGCTAATTTCGGAGCGGATCTAAATCTTGCTTTGTCAAAGTGCCAAACCTTGCCACCTGGATTATTTAAAAAACCATTACCAAGCATAAAAGCAAAAACATTTTTTCCTTTTACTAAATAAGAAGAAACATCGTATTCATCGTAATAAATAATATCGTCTGGATTAGAGATATAAGGAGAAAGCAATCCTTTTGTTATTTCCTTTCCATTAACCCAAAACCTATAAAAACCCAAACCGGATATAATTATTTTTTCATTACCTTTTATTCTTTCTAAATAAAATGTTTTTCTAAAATATGGAGCAGGAACAAATTTTACAAAAGTTGCATATTCCTTACCTCTAGAGACAAAATTAGATGAGAACATAAATAGATCCTTTCTATACAATCATTGCCAAAAAAATTATAGCAAGAATAGAAACACTCAAAATGCTAAAAGTATCATAAATAGTCAATAAAAGACCAAATATAAATTAAAAAAGCCACCCACTTAATTGTTAGATGGCTTTATTCTTGCAAATTATTGTTTAGACTCTTCCGTTTTCTCTTCGCTAGGAACTGTTTTTTCTTCCTCTTTAGGAGTCTCTTCTTTGCTAGGTTCAGCATCATTTTGTTTTGGAAGAGAACCGTTCTTACAAAGATATTCGATTTCTTCTGCCGTTATGGTTTCTTTTTCTAAAAGGGTTTCGGCAATAAGAATTACTTGATCTTTATGTTCTAGAAGTAATTTTCTAGCGTTTTCATGGGCTTCATCGATAATCTTTCTAACGGCCTTATCAATTTCAAAAGCAATTTGGGTCGAGAAATTCTTTTGAGTCGAATTGTAATCTCTCCCTAAGAAAACAGAACCCGTATCCTTTTCATATTGAATTGGTCCTAATTCTGACATACCTAATTCAGTAACCATTAATCTAGCGATTCTAGTAGCTTCTTGAATATCATTAGATGCACCGGTAGTAACATCTTGGAAAAAGATTTCTTCTGAAGTTCTTCCACCCAATAGACCAGTAATTCTAGCAATCAACTCATTTTTAGTAAGCAAGAAGCGATCGTCTTCTGGCGTCATAAGAACATGCCCACCCGTATTACCACGAGGAATGATTGTGATTTTTTGAACTTTGTCAGAAAAAGGTAAATTAATGCCTATAACTGCATGCCCTGCTTCGTGATAAGCAACTTCTTTTCTTTCCATAGGAGACATAGACCTACTAGATTTTGCGGGACCAGATATCCTTCTATCGATGGCTTCGTCAATATCTGCCATATCAATATCAGGCTTATTCTCTCTAACGGCAAGAATTGCAGCTTCATTTAATACGTTATCTAAGTCCGCACCAGAAAAGCCAACGGTCCTTTTAGCTAATGCAGCAAAATCGACGGCTGGGTCAATCTTTTTATTACGTGCATGGACTTTTAATATGGCTTCTCTGCCAGCTTTATCAGGAAGAGAAACAGTTATGGTTCTATCAAATCTGCCCGCCCTTCTTAAGGCTGGGTCAAGGACATCGTCACGGTTGGTCGCGGCAATAACAAGAATTCCAGAATTTGGCTCGAAACCATCCATTTCAACAAGCAATTGATTAAGGGTTTGTTCTCTTTCGTCATTGCCTCCGCCTAGTCCTGCGCCTCTTTGACGTCCAACGGCATCAATTTCATCAATAAAGATCAAACACGGAGCAGTTTCTTTTGCTTTTCTAAACAAATCGCGTACACGTCCTGCACCAACGCCGACATACATCTCGACAAAATCAGAACCAGAAATGGAATAGAAAGGAACTCCGGCTTCACCAGCGACGGCCTTAGCTAATAAAGTTTTACCAGTTCCCGGTGGGCCGATAAGAAGAACGCCTTTAGGTAGTCTCGCACCAAACTTAGAATATTTCTTTGGATCTTTTAAATATTCTACGAGTTCAACCATTTCGGCTTTTTCTTCATCGCATCCAGCGACATCGCTAAATTTAACTTTAGAAGTAGCTTTTTTTGCAGGCGATTTATTAAATCCCAATGCGGAATTATTCATTCCGGAAACAGAAGAACTAAGTCTAGAGAAGATAATAAACCCAACAACCAACAAAATAGCAGTTGAAATCAAAGTTGGACCCCATGTATCCCACCAAGACACTTGGAAAGCATCACTAAATTTTAAACCGCCAGATACATTTGATGCATTGGTCAAGGTATCATGAATCCTATAATCAAATATTGAGTAATAATAGTCATGGTTTACTTGGTAAGTAATGCCATCTTTAAAAGTAGTAGTAGCAAAGCCATCGCCTTCTCCTGACCATAAATTTTCATCAATAAGAACGGTAAACGTTCCTTTTTTATTGCTAGACTTATCGATGTAATTCCCCTTAACGGTTACGACTTTATATCCTTGACTTGCTTCAACATAATAAACACGCTTATCAACAAGGTTATAATCTTCATAAGACATTGTGGCAATTTGATTGCCGCTTCCATCATCTTTAATAGTCGCTGAATAGCCTAAATAATTATCAAGATCGCTAATTGCCCAAGTCTCTCCTTTTCCTACCATTGAAGAAACAATTAGCCAAATGAACAAGCCAACAGTTACGGCCATTAGCAAATAAGGCAATATAAAGCTGAATAAACTTTTCTTTGGGGCTTTTCCGTCATTCATATTCTTACTCCTTTTTCTTTTTTCTATTCTAACTAATTAACGCGCTATGGAAATGTACACTAAATTCAAACTAAGTCAAACTACATTGCATCGTTTTTGTCTTGTATTGTTGTTTTCATTTTTAATATGGAAGTGTGGCATTCCCTGAAAACCAATCTAAAACGAGGAACATAGATTATTTTACCATCTTTATTAATAAAGACGGGCCAAGTATATCTAATTTGTATAGGCATCTTCCAAATAGAATACAATCTTCTAACTGGTTCAAGATAACCATGAACCACATAATTGTCCCCAGGAAGAACACTACGAATGGTAATAGGATAATCATCACTTGTAATATTTCTATCTTCCGCTCCCATAGAAAAATCTAATTCAAAATAAGGAGTATCTAATTTTCCCGGTTTTTCCAAAACATAAGAATAAGGCAATTCGTCAGGATGGTGTCCAATCGTGATAACATCATATTCTTTAATTAAATAAGTAGAACCCTTTAGTTTCATGGATAGATTAGGCTGAGGGGCTAAGCAAAATGCCCTGATGGCTGAAAAATCTTTTGCCTTCAAAGAGATCTTTTCTGGCGCGGATGAAACTAATTTAGTAATCGCGCTGACAAAGCCATCCTCAGGCAAGGCAATAAGAGCCCTAATATCCAATTCTTCGCCTTCCTCAATCGTATGGTTGATACTTCTTTGCAAACCAATAGTCTCGTCATTGGCTAAACGCATTTCATCAAGCACATTTTCCCTATCAATCTCGCTCATTTTCGAAATGACATCTTTTCTAATTGAATTCTTCATATGCTCATCTTCCATTTTTGAGGTCGAAGCAGAAAAAGGCACATGATTTTCCTCATCATATTCTTGTAAATCTGATTTTGAATAATTCAATAACGGTCTAACCACAACCATGGAATTAACAGTAGAAATAGGAGAAAGTCCATAATGAGCCAAACGTCTTTTTCTTTGTTTTTGCAATAGATAAGTCTCAATTAAATCATCTTGTTGATGCGCGACAAACAAGGCCGAAGCATTATATTTGTCATATATCTTCTTGAAAAAACCATAACGAAGTTTCCTTGCCCATTCTTTAAAATCACCTTGATGGTATTTTTCTTCTTCGGGTAAAGAATCCGTGTCGAAGCCTTCAAAGATAAGCCCATTTT
Source organism: Bacillota bacterium (assembly GCA_003512585.1). Classification (GTDB taxonomy): domain Bacteria; phylum Bacillota_I; class Bacilli_A; order RFN20; family CAG-826; genus Alloenteromonas. The sequence goes on from DOQE01000049.1 coordinate 29,066, forward strand.
TCTCACAATAGCTTTTTAAAGAAGCAAAATCAGAATCAGACCCCTCGAATTTATGGTAATTAATAGAACAAACTATCGGTTTTACTCCTTCTTTAATCATCGTGTCAATTAAAGCCATGGAGTCAGATCCAAAAGTACCAGCAACCAAATAAGAAGATGAATTATCAAATTTGTAATCTAGCATAGTTATTCTCCTTGTCCATTTAAGAAAGTAAACATTTCCTGCGAATCAATTTTATTGGCAAAAGGTTTAATGCAATTTATCTTGCCCTCAATAATCCTGTTTCCAAGAATGATTTTAAGCAAATCGCCCTCTTTAACTTCAGTAGAAGCCTTAGCAAGTTTTGAATTTACATAAACATTAGAAGCGTCACATAGCTGCTTTGCAACTTCTCTTCGTTTTATCAATCTAGATACTTTTAGGAATTTATCGATTCTCATCTCTATAAGAATACCACATTTTCCCTAAAGGGAAGTCTTTTTAAATTTCAAATAAATACTATGGATTGTTTTCATTATAGTTTCTAAGTCATTAAGCCAATCATTTTGTTTACATAAGGAAACGACCAAAGTTTTATTTAGATAAGTAACTCTTAATTTATTCATCAAAGGCAATAAGCCATTGAATAAGTCGCTTCCTATCCCGTCGATTCTAGAAAAAGATGAAGATAAAGAAATATCTACTTTATTTTGCCTTTCCTCAATAGAAGTAAATTCTTCGTTATCAGATAAAATATCTATGCGTTTCTTTTGAATTAATAAAGAAGTTTCTTTTGGCAATTTTCCATACACGTCCCTTATCTTTTTACTAAACTTAATCAAATCAGACTCTTTATCAATGGATTCAAGTTCTTGGTATAAAACAATCTTGTCTGATTTTGAAGCGTAGTTAGATGGAATATACGCATCGATGTCAAAAAGTTTTTTGCTTGGGGGAGGAGTTAAGACCTTGCCAATCTTTTTAGCTTCAATCGCTTCGTTTAGCATTTTCATATAAAGATCAAGCCCAATCGAATCAATAAACCCGGCTTGTTCTGGGCCTAGAATATCTCCTGCCCCTCTAATCATTAAATCGCGTTGAGCAATCTTATAGCCTGAACCAAGTTCGGTAAATTCTTGAATAGCTTGAAGCCTTTTTTTGGCATCTTCGTTCATATTTTTATAAGGCTTGTACATCAAATAAGCATAAGAAATCCTATTGCCGCGCCCTACCCTTCCTTTAATTTGGTAAAGTTGAGACAAGCCAAAAGTATCCGCGTTTTCGACAATAATCATGTTCGCATTAGGGATGTCAATCCCGTTTTCGACAATGGAAGTGCAGACTAATACATTTATATCGTTGTCGTAGAACCTAGACATTACATCTTCAACGTCATTCTTATCCATTTGGCCATGAACAACACCTACTTTAGCAGAAGGTATTCTAGAAGAAAGCTTTGAAGCACAAGCATAAATGGATTCTACTTTATTATGAACATAAAACACCTGACCTTTTCTTGAAAGTTCTCTTGAAATCAATTCATCGACTACTTCTTCTTTATAAGGGGTTACATAAGTTTGAATG
>DOQE01000121.1:0-1390 GCA_003512585.1 Bacillota bacterium
AGAATGGTAGCCGAGATTGAAAAAAACCACGAACAACGTTATAAAAAATTATTGGATAATGTTAAAACTGGCGTTGTTTTTGTTTCTAAGGATGTCTCTGTTTGGAAATGTAGGAATTGCGGTCACATCGTCATTGGAAAATTTGCCCCGGAAGTTTGCCCGGTTTGCAAGCATCCAAAAGCCTTTTTTGAATTAAACGCGACTAATTATTAATTGTTTATATATTTGGCCCTCGCTATTAACGAGGGTCTATTTTTATGGAGATATTTATGGACATTGCCTTTATAGTGATCACAAGCATATTTGGATTGATTTTACTTTTTCTTTTCTTTTTGCTTTCATTTCAATTTCTTTTCATTCTTTTTGCCCCTTTAAAGGAAAAGAAATTCAAAAGGCATGACCCGAAAACCAAATTTGCCATTATTATCCCTGCTCATAACGAAGAAAGCGTTATAGAAAACTCCGTTAAGAATTTGCTTAACAATATTGATTATCCAAAAGATTTATATGATGTCTATGTCTGCGCGGATAATTGTAGCGACAATACATTTGCCTTAGCTAAAAAAGCTGGAGCCATTGTCTATGAAAGGCATTGCGATGACCCCGATAAAAAAAGGGCGGCCTATCCAATAAAACTATTGATAGAAAAAGTTTTAGAATCAGGTAAAAATTATGATGCAGTCATCAAATTCGACGCGGATAATTTGCCTTGCAAAGAGTTTTTATCTAGGATGAACGACGCCATTTTAGAAGGCGTTACCATAGCTAGGGCCCATGAAGCTCCCTCCAACATGGGTCAAAACCTTTGGAGCAGTGTATCTAGCTGTTATTATGCTAGAGACTCTAGGCTAGCTTGTAATTTTAGAGAGAGAATGAATTGGAATTCCATGATTTCGGGGGCTGGCATGATGGTTGCTACCTCTACATTAAAAGAAATAGGTGGCTGGGATGCCTTAGGAACTATAGACGATGCCGAATTTGCCGTTAAAAGAATGATTGAAAAACGACACATTAACTATATCCCCGAAGCCGTTGTCTATGAAGATCAGCCTTCAAGTAGAGTCGATTCGGCCAATAGAAATGCTAGAATGGCCAATGGTCTTAATAAACTTTATTTTGGCGAGGCAAAGAAATTACTGGGCTTATTTTTTAAAACTGGAAAACTAACTTATCTAGACATGTGGGCTCAGCTTTCCTTTGTTCCCATCCCTTTGCTTCTTTCCATTAGCTTTCCTATCTATTTTGCCTTTTATTTTATTAGTTTAGGGTTAGAAGCAGGTGGCATTCAGATTTTTGATTTTATGTTTACCCCTGGATTAAATGGGACGGCTTTTTTAACGATTATTTGGACTTTAATTGGGGCAGGGATAGCCTTAATTGCCTTCTATTG
>DOQE01000121.1:1404-2508 GCA_003512585.1 Bacillota bacterium
TCGACTTATCAATCTTGGCTTGGGGTTTATCTAGATAGAAAAATATTGGGCAAAAATTGGTATAAGGAAGCTAAAAAAGGCATTTGGTTAGGGGCATTTGCCATGATGGCTTATGGAGGTTCTGTTTCTAAAGGCACGAGCCAAAAGAAAGTAAAATGGGCTTCCATAAAAAGAAATACGCCAAATAATAAATAACCAAAACCAATTTAATTAAGCGTGTCTAGTTAATCTAGGCGCGTTTTTATTTATCAAAGCTATTTTATTAAAATTATTAATTTCTAGATATTTCTTCTTTTTCTAACTTTCTTCTATATGATACTTCTAAAATTATTACTGAAACCAAAGACAATATTAAGATTAAATAGAAAGTCAATAAACGCCAAATCAAAGAAATGGCAACGTAATCGATATTGGCTTGGCCTGTAACTGCCCTAGACACTATTGCAAAAGCCATTTCTATGCCGCCCGTTCCTCCAGGGGTGGGCACCCAACAAACGGCACCTGAGGCAAAAGCGGTGGCAAAACCTGTTTCTAAAAATTTATCCCAGCCAATCACGTTATCTCCTACCATGACTGAACGGATAATAAAGAAGGTGAGGAAAAAATAAATCCCATAAACGGCCAATTTAATGATTGTAGCGAAGAAAACTGCTTTTCTATGGACTAGAAGTTCTTTTGTTGTTTGTTGCACATTTTCGCAATACTTTTCAAAATCCGGTATTTTTGGTCCTAAGAATTTATTTATCCATTTGGTTTTGCAAAGCCATTTTGCTCCCTTAATTAATAAGTTTGCCAGACCTTTGTTTAGGCCAAGGCAACTAACAAAGACCAAAAAGCCTAAATTAAATACATAGCCCATAATCGCAAGGGAAGTGAAAGTCCAATATTTTGCATTTATCGCGGCTTCTCTAGCTGCTTCTGTTATATTTGGATCGATAGGGGTTAAGGATATTGAATATTGCATTATGGCATTGCTAAAATCTTTATAAAAGAATAAAGCTACGACCTCATATAGGTTTAATACAAATAAATAAATAATGAAATTTGTTAAAACTAATCCGGTTGCCGTGCCGCTTTTCATCCCTTTTCTAGCAAAATTATAAA
>DOQE01000061.1:0-3918 GCA_003512585.1 Bacillota bacterium
TTTGTGCCTTCTCTACTCCTGATGAAGTGAATCACCGTGGCTTTGGAAGCATTTTACAAATTAAATAATTGTTTTTTATTTCTTCTATTAAATAGGGGTAATCATTAATTTTTAATGCAATTTATGCATAAATTTTACTTTGTTTTGCGATAAAATATATTAACTAGAAATGAAGATTCCTAATTACGCGTCCCTTTTAAAAAATGTTCGTGAAAAAAGCGGTATGACCCAAAAAGACCTTGCCGACAATTTGTCATACTCTTCACAAACAATCTCGCTTTGGGAGATGGGAACTTCCTTGATGAAATTAGATACTCTTTATGAGGTATGCAATGTATTAAAAGTAGATCCGGTTAAATTTTTGCTTGGGGAAATCCAGATTAAAGAGAGCAAAAGCAATTTTGATAATTCTTATTTTCTCTCTTTTGTAAAAACAAAAATAGAAGAGAGAAAAATTGCTAAAAAAGAGCTAGAGGATAGGCTAAATGTATCTAGTCCTACTTTAAGAGCGCTATTATCCGGTCAAGTTATTTTTGATTTAAACCAAACTAGTTTGATTAGCAACGCTCTTTCTTTTAGCCTTGAAGAAGCCTTAATAGACAAAACGGAATTAAAATCAAAAAGGATAAGTAGGTGGAAATTAATTATAATTTCTTCTTGTCTTGTCTTTTTTCTTTCTTTACTTGGGATAGGCGTTTATTTTTGCATAAAAAGTAATCAAAAGGATGTGGACAAGGTTGAACCCATTCCATCTTTAAAAATCAATTACGCGGATAAAACCATTGATGGGTTTGATATTCATTCAACTTACTATTTTAACGATTCTGAAAGGTATTTGACCTCTTCTAGAATCGATATAGAGGAAAATTGGATAGATAATTATTTAACGATAAAAAAGAAAGGACGTAACTCTTCCTTTTTATCTAGCGAACCTGTTACTTTATATATAAAAAGTGCAAATTTCGAAAACAGATTCCCTCTTAATGTTTCTTCTTATTTAGAGCCAAACGATATAGACCCTCTTTTAGATGAAAGGTTAAACGAGCTTGAAAGCATTTGGCCAAGTGACGATGAAGAAAAACCCGATTCTTTACTAAAATGGAAATCACAGATAAGGGATAACTTATCTTGCCCAATACCATATTTAGACTCCTCTTACTTTAATAATTATCTTTCTTCATACGCGGATAGGTTTAATGAAATTAAATACACCTATCAAATAAAAAGCGAGAATGATGGAGAAACTAGTAAGGATTATATAGAAATAACTGGTTTAAATAATGCGGATTCTCCTTTTGTTTTCATTCCTAAAGAAATAGAAGGGATAGAAGACATTAGGATTGCCTCGTACGCTTTTGATTCAAGCAAATATAAAAATTTAAAAGAAATTACTTTTGAGCACAAGCCCCATTATATAGGTGAATTTGCTTTTAATAATTTGGATTTATCTGTATTGGATTTTGGAATAATCAATCCTATTGATTACGAAATGGTTATGCCCTTTAGTGGCGAAACTACTTATCAAAACGAAACAAGAAGATATAGTAACGCCCTTGCTGGTATTAAGAAAATAGAAAAAGCCCGGTTTCCTGTTTATGGGAAAAGGGAGGATACAATTGGAGTTTTTTGGAACAGTTTTTTTGGAAAGACTCTTCCAAGTGAAAACAATGACTTTTTAGGCATTTCGGTTATGTTTATATCTAAGCCCATTTCCAAACCAAAATTTGGTTTTAGCAGCTCTTATTTTAAGAATTTAAAGATCCGTTCTTTGTACATTCCCAAAGAAATCGCGCCTTATTCTAGCATTTGGGATGATTTGGATTTTTATCTTCGCCTTATCAAATATGAAGAAGGATATCAAAGAGATGTGGGCGATTACAAAGATTATAATTATGCCAATTTTAGGCTTTTTGGTTTTCTTTCCTTAGAATACATTATTTATGATGGGGCTAAGGCAAATTGTGATTACTATATGTCTGCAAGCATGCTTAGGGGAGCAATTTCTTTTAAGGGCAGTCTTCATTATGAAGATATGGCTATCATAGGAAGCGGTTGCTTCGAAGCCTCTAGGCTACCTAGTAAAGTAAGTTTAAAGAAAGTTAAGCGAATTTATCCAAATGCTTTTAGCCATAACGTTGGCCTAAAACAAATCGATATCTATAAATCTAATGAAGTTAACGAAGAGAATAAATTAATAATAGGCGAAGGCGCATTTAAAAAATGCCTTACTACATCTAGTGGATTAGAAAAAATAATATTCCATGGATTTAAAAAAGATAAAAGTGAGTTGGATTTACATCCAAATTATAAAGGCGATGGAATAGAAGAACTTTTTGTTGATTAATTTAATCAATATTTAACATATTGGACCCGTGTAGCTATTAATGCCTTCTAAGGTCTTTTTATTTAATTATTTTTTTATTCAATTAATAAAGTATCGATATATGTTTTTTCCTTATCTATTATTTGAACGTCTTTTCTTTCCTTTAATTCCATTTTCATTGTTTTATATGGGGAGATGCCATACCAAGACTCTAGGCAAAGGAAGTCATCTTTATTTTCTTTTTCAGGAGTCCATAAAGCAAAATAAGGACAAGACGAAATTAACGTTATTTTGTTTCCAAGTCCGTTATTTAAGGCAATTTTTCCATTTGGATTAGATAAAACCAAAGTATCTTTGCTTACTATTTCTTTTCTATTGGCTATCCATTTATTATCAAATGGCCATGGCATTTCTTTTTCTATTATTCCTTTTTCTAAGACGAATAAGTTTGTATTGCTTTCTATTTCTAGGCTTGCTAAGGAAAAATTGGTATTAAAAGCAGGGTGGAGTCCATATTGATAAATGATAGGCAATTTACCTTTTGGGGTAATTTTAGATATACGTATCAATTTGTTTTCTTCTAATTTGTTTTCAATTTCTAATTCAAAAGCAAAAGGGTATTTATTTTTTTCAATGTCGAACGAAGTTAATTTTATAGTTAAGGAAGACTCTTTTTCTTTAACTATATTGAATTTACTATACCAAGCAAAGCCATGGTTTTTTGGCAATGAGCAATCTTTCCCCTCGATTGAGTATGTTTTGTTATTGCCTATTACCGGAAATAAAATGTGATCAGAGAAAGGCCATTCCCCTTTTCCGTCATATAAAACTTCTTTCTTTTTCTTTTTATCATAAAGACGAGTTAAGCACCCTCCCTCTAAGCTTACTTTTGCTAGGAGGAATTCGTTTTCAATTGTTTTTTCCATAGATTATTATTTTACTATTTTTAATACATGTTTCGATATTTTCTTAAACATACAAATAAAAACTATTATTAAAAAAGTCCTTTCAATTTAGAAAGGACAAGCATTATTTATATGGACTTTGATTCATTATGGTTTCGACTAGTTCATAATAACCAGCGATGGCCTGGACTGTTACGACCCCATTGTATCTTCCATAATCGTCTTGTCCAAAAATAAATTTTAGGCCGATTTCGGTTTTGTGTGCTGTTTCAACTTTGAAACAATATTGGTATAGATTTTCTTCCATTGACAATCTATCTTCTAATGCAAATCCATTGTTTGTATATAGCTAGAAATTTTTGTTGACCCAAGTTAAAGCGTTTTCTTCTCCTGCTAGATTTATAGAAGCCGTCCAAACAAAATATAAAGCCGTATCATAACCTATGGAAGCGAGTGAATCTTTGGCCATTTTGGTTATATCCATGCTAGAAACTGAGACGATATTGCTATCTTCGCTTAAGGGAAGGTAGTTTAATCCAAGGTTATAGGAAACGTTTAGATAATTATCGTTCCAAGCCAAAAGTTCTTTATTCGCATTTGTTAAATCCCTATATACGACTGAACCCGTTACATAAATTGAAGTGTTATTGCTAGAAGAATCCAATTCGACTATAAGGGTTGAGGAAAGTT
>DOQE01000061.1:3946-8595 GCA_003512585.1 Bacillota bacterium
CGCTATATGTTGCGGACCCGATTTCTTGTTTAAAGCCTATTTCTAGTAATTTTTTTCTATAAGTAGGAATTAAATTCTTTCCATAATTCCTAATTAACAATGTATTATCTTCTATCATTTCATAGTACTGTGCATCAGCCCCTTCTAGAAAGGGAAGAGATTCTCCTGCTAATTTATATTGCTTTAAAAAAGAAGAAGCTTTTTCCCCAAATGTTGTTGGGGCTTTTATTGTTTTTGGGTTATCTAAATATTCTTTTATTTCCCCTTTTAAGGGATAGTTTCCTAAATTAGAAACGGTGGCCTTATATGTTTCTTTGTCTTCATCATATTCATTTTTAAGGGTCAATTCGCATATTATGTTTTCTAAGCTATCATCTAAATACAAGGAAAAGGAAGAAACTAAGCTTACATATGAGCTAGATAAGCCTATTATAGGCAGCCAGTATTTGCTGGCTTCGTATTGGTTATTTTCGTTTAAAGAAGAGGAAAAATGGTTATGGTCATCCCCTTCGACATATAAAGAAGGATTTGCGATTAAATAAGGTCCATATGCCGATAAATCAATTAAGGAAGAAGCTGCTCCGGCTGGGTAAGAAAGCTCTATTTCCTTTTCTTTATTTATGGTAAAGGTAAACGCGCCTTGATCACCGTTTATTAAAACGCCATTGTCTAGCAATTCTTCTTTATAACTATCTTGATACATTTGTTTCATTTCGGGGGTATAAACCTTCAACTGGGCTTTTTCCCCAAAAAAGGAATAGTCCATGATATGCAATGTATCTAATGTAGTTAAATCTATTCTTTCTACTTTTATTAATCCTTGATTCGTTTGACCTTTTTCTTTGAAAATGGATAAAAGTTCTTCTGCTGAAGTAGTTTCTTCTATAACGGTTTCGCTAGAATCAGTCTTGTCTTCATCAATAGAAGAAGAAGGATTGCAACCTAGCAAAAATAATGAAGAGCAAATTAATATAAGTGGTAATTTTTTATTTTTCATTGTCGTTTCTCTTAATAACTTATTTACTCTACTTTCTCACGTTTTTTTGTCAATGAAAGTAATTTGATTAAATTAATTGACTTTTTTAAGCGCGGTGATAATTTTCTTTGGATTAATTCTTGAGGCAAAAAGATGAAAAGAAAAAATTTATTACCTTTATTTGCATTGCTAGCATTGACTTCTTGTGGTGGCGATCCTTCTTTAGAAGCAAGCAAAGACTCTTCTAAAGGCGAAGATAATGCTTCTTCTAGTCAAAATGTCGATGTTACTAGAAGCGATGATACCATAGAAGAAACTACAAGCGAAGATAGCAATGACGAATCAAGCTCGGTAGATGTACCCCCGATTGATACTAATTCAGGCGATAAAACCCAAATATATGATACTTTAGTAGCCGCCGCTACATGCGGGAATTATACGATTGCTTATGATGAAGATGACGGCAATGGGGGAACTGTTAGGCTAGTAGATGCAATTACCCCGAATTATATTGACCGTAAATTTAGCAAAGGTGGCTATGTTCTTCTAAAAAGTTACAACAAAGATCTTTATCCAGACGACATTTACTATTCATATGAAAGAAATGGCAATTCGATTAATGTCTTACACGCTATTAAAACCACGACTACAACTGATTTAGATTCTCCTATTCCGGCCAATAAGAATGATGATTGGGATAGGATTAATCCCCTTTTCAATGCTATTGACCCAAATAATAATGTTACTTCGGAATTTATTTCTTTTGATGCCTCTAGGGGAATCTACTCAAATCAAGAAGCAATTGTTGTTGCCTGTGGCAGGGTTTTAGGATATAGCTCCGCCGCCATAACAGGAAGAGTAGCCGAAGTTCGTTTTGGGCTAGAAGATGATGGCACGGTTAAAATAGTTTTATATAAATGGAAAAACGCTTTAGATGATAGCAACAAAGAAATCGAAGAGCTTATAACTGGCTATTTATATAATGTCGGGACTAGTCAAGACGAAACTTTAGAAGCATTCCGTTCCTCTTTTTCTTTGCCTAATAAAACCTTAGAAAGCGATGCCACTTCCTTTTTTGCCGGGAATAAAATCAAGGCAAAAACTGAAGTGAATTTAATTGATAATGAAACCCCAACTTGGAAATCTTCTATAGATTTAGAGTCAAATCCAGAACAAAGAAAAATCAATACTCGTAGAGATAATCCTCGCGGTGTTTTAGATGATGCCTCTTATATTAGAAAATCTAGTTCGGAATATGCCGAACAAGTCTATGTTGATGGGAATAATGAAATAAAAACCGAAAGACTTTCATATTTGTGGGGAGAAGATAATTATCACAATATAAGCGAATACTTGGATTTGTCGGCCTTTAGGAGTGATAACAACAATCAATTTCATTATTATGGCCCGGCTGCCGATGGAATTTTTGATTCCATGAGCATGTATTCAATTTATTTTGGTGAAATCCGTAGCTTAGAAGCCAAATATGAAAACGGGTCTCTTTCCTTTTCTGGCAATGGGTATGCCGATGCTTCCAATAGGTATTATGAATTCGTTACTAAAATTGAAACTCCAACAGAAATCAGTTTAGAGCCATATAAAGTAGATACTACTACTGAAGACTATACGAAATTAAAAAAGGCATTCGATTATTTTAAAGATGATTCGAAACCATTCCATGCCTTAGAAGTTAAAAATGGGGCTAACGTAACAGAAGATAATAAAAACATTGGTGATTATTATAGAGTTAACGATTATGCCTTCTATGTTGATGAATGGGCTTCCAATCCTAGCTATGGCTATAAGAAAAATAGTGATGGCGTGCAACCGTTTTCTCTTTCTTTTCAGTTTAAATATAAAAGTGCAACCGAAGAAGATCCAACTGATCATTATGAAGGAAGCGCTTCTAAAAAAGGCGAATTAATAGAAGGAAAGACCCTCTCTGATTTTTTGACTTTTAACGAACATCCTGAACTATTTACTAAAGTATCAGATAACAAATATGGGGCCAAACCTTTCGTTGAAAAGGTTGGGAAAACCATGTTCCCAATAGGAGATGACGATGCTAGGGATTATGATACATACTTTACTTTAAATGACGATGGCTTAATTTCTACTTATGAATATTGGTCCCCAACAAATGGATATAGAAAGTTAACGTTTGATTATAATGTTAATTCCATTGAAAATGGGATTTTCTATCTAGACGAAAAGAATTTTGTTGATTTTTCTAGTCTTGATAAAGTTGAGTTCACAACTTGGCAAACGGGTTATGATTGGTTTTATAATCTTCAATTAGTTAGACTATATAAAAACGAATTTGACATGACCGAAGAGGAAGCTAAAACGGCCGCGAATACTATTCCTTATTTGCTTGATGATGTTTTTCAAGGTAGAGACGCTTTTACTGCAAGCCCCTCAGGAAAAACTATTGAATTGAAGATTAATTCCAATGTTGGGACCGAGCAATCTAGAAAGACTTACGCGAATAGATATAAGGAATATTTGTTGCAATGTGGATATGAACTTAAGACCGATTCTTCAAATAAACAATATTATGCCGGCACTTATTGCGATATTTATATTGGAAACAATTTAACAACGTTAGGTTCGGCCTTTACCTTTAAACTTCATTTAGCCGCTTAAAGAAAAAAACTAAATAACATAATTGTCCCTTTTCTAAATAAATTTAGGAAAGGGATTTTTATGTTAGAGATTTAGGCAATTGGAACCTTATTTAGTTAATTGATTTACGTTAAGGCTTTATATCTTGTTGCGTATAAAAAATAATTGGTGTTTTTATGAATTATTTATTTTATAATCATTGACGCGCCCGTGTGGTGGAATGGTAGACGCGGTGGACTCAAAATCCACTGTCTGATGAGGACGTGCCGGTTCGAGTCCGGCCTCGGGCACCATCTTGATTGCAACCTCTTAGCTTCATGGCTAGGAGGTTTTTCCTTTACCTCTATCCACAAAGAGAAAGAACGCGGATGGCAAAGGCTACGTGGATGTGACTAGGGCTTGCAGTATTCACCTTGGAATTGAAGCCGCTAAGAAGGGGAAGACGGGAATTAGGGGCGTCATATGCAAACCAAAAAAACGTATGTCGTCCCCATCGGGTTGAAAGGAAGGATGATATACCTGGTCAATTTAAGAAACTTGACGATGCCGTACAAGCAAGAAAAGACGTGGAAGAAAAGTACTAGAAGCCCATTCTTGTTATGCTGTCGAATTGTCTTTGATGAAACTTGATAGCGGTGCCTCGGATTTGACCGGGCAAGAACACACTCGTTTAAAGGCCATCAAATACGTAGGTTTTGGAAAACATAAATCGAGGCTTTGGGTGTGCGAGTGCGAATGCGGGAAAAGATTTATCGCTACATCTACGGACATTCAACGCAGCAAGGTCATCTCCTGCGGATGCTTCAAAGAAGAAAAAGCGAAAGTAAGTGGCGCAGTAGTTCAATGCCATAGCATATTGGCCGATGGAACCAATTGAACGAAGATAGCCAAAAAAGGACTCTAATAAGAACAACAAAAGTGGGACAGGGGGGAATTTATCAGGATAGATGTGGTACCTGGTATGTCAAAATAATGCTTAGAGGTGTCGAACATAGGATCAGGTGAACTTCAAAGCTTCAGGGAATTTACAAAGGGAAGGAGCTAGAGG
>DOQE01000112.1 GCA_003512585.1 Bacillota bacterium
CTGTATCAAACTAATGCTTCAATAATGGCAGGGACTGAAGGAATCGAACCCTCACCAAAGGTTTTGGAGACCTTTGTTCTACCTTTAAACTAAGTCCCTATTTCACCTTATTAAATAAGGCGAAAAGGATTATAGCCCTTTTAGGACTTTATTGACAAGACCCATATCGCATTTACCGTTATAATTCATCTTAAAATGCTTCATAACGGATGGAATGGATTTATCATCTAACTTAGAAATGATTTCTTTTATTTCTTCTTCATTTAACATCTTTGGAAGAAATTTAACAATTGCTTCCTTTTGACGAAGAATGGCTTCGTATTCTTCTTTTCTATTAGCCTGCAAATAGGTATTCCCTTCTTCGTCTAATTCCTTGGAGAACTTTGTTATTATTTTAACGACATCGGCATCGCTAACTTCGTTTCCTTTGCCAGAGGTTAAAAGATTTTGATAGGAAGAAATAACTAATGAATATGCAGTCCTAGCATCCTTATCATGGGCTTTCATAGCCTCAATGTTGGCTTTTTTGATTTGATCAATTAACATAAACAATCCTTCTTTCTAAGTATTATAAACCTTAAATTGTTTCTTTATGGATAATATCTTTGCTAGATCTAACTAGAAAATAATAAAAAGGCATTATTTCTAGCCTTCCTAAAAACATAGCAATAGATAAAATCCAAAGCAAGATGTTATAGCAATATAGCGGATTATTGGCCTTATAAGAAAAGAACTCAAGAATGGTATTACCTGTCCCACTTAAAGAAGAGACTACCTCATATAAGCACTCCTGCACATTTATATTTGGCAAAAAAGATAAAAGAAAAGTAAGGAAAAAAGTCACAAGCAAATACAAAATTAAATACAATGAACTATCTTTATATAATTCAGGAGTAACTTCTTCTGTTTTCCCTGCCCTGATTATATTATGCGGATATAATTGCCTTTTCGGTGTCAATTTATATTTTATCGACCAATAAAGTTCTTTCATGACAACAATAAATCTATATTGTTTAATGCCGCCTCCAGTAGAGCCCATTCCCCCACCTATGAGCATGCAAATAATGGATAAATAAATAACTCCTTGCCCCAAATAGGCAATATTAGGGACGTTGCCAAACCCAGTTGTAGTCAAACAAGAAATTAGTTGAAAAGCAGCATAACGCAAAGAAGAAGGATAATCTATTGGACTAGCAAAAGAAGATGCATAGTCAAATTGATATAAGCACATTGCCGAACCGCATAAAATAGTAAAAAGAAGGAAAAAGGAAGCAAATTTAATTTCGCAATCATTTAAAAAATTCTTCCATTTACCTCTTAATAAATTATAGATAAGCAAGAATGAAGTAGCCCCCAATAGCATTATGCAGCAAGTCGTTATTTCTGCCCCAATTGGATTATATTCAAATACTCCATTTCCAGTATAGGAAGAAGATTCAAAATAATAAAAGCCACTGCTTCTAGTTGAAAAGCCTCCAGTGGCCATGCCGCTAATGGAATGGCACAAAGCTTCAAAAAAGTCCATGCCAAATAACCATAATGCAAAAGATCCTAAAGCAATAATAAGGCAATAAATAGAAAAGGTGACTTTGGCAGTCTTCGCCAAATTCGGAAGCAGCCTGTCATTATGCCCTTCTGTATAAAATAGCTTCATTCCATAACGGTCTGAAACGGCACTAGTAACAATTAAAACAAGCCCAATCCCTCCAAAAAATTGAGTCAATGCCCTATAGAAAAGATAGACATGGGGACAAAAAGTATCTAGCCCATACGCCACCTTCCCATCCAATAAGTTTTTAAAAACGGTTAACCCAGCTGCCGAAAACCCAGATACCGATTCAAAAAAAGATTCGCTAAAATTCATCTTTATAGAATCAATTTCTGGATAAAAATATTGATTAAGGAAAAAAGGCAAAGCCCCAATTAAAACGGCACTAAGCCAAATTGATACAAGCAAGACAGAATCTTGATGCTTGCCTAGTTGAGATTTATCTACCCCTTTAGTCAAAACTAGATACATTAAAAGGCCAATTACCAAACTGCCAACGCCTGGGACTAAAAAAGCTTTGTAGCACATCCATTCGTTAGGAAAAAAGGCAATAATAAGCAAAGGAAGCAAGATTATTAGGCCTATAAAAGCCATGAATAAACAAACATAGCCAAAAATAAGGCGATAACCCGCACCAAATTTTCTTTTAAAAAGACTATTCAACTTCTTTTTCTCCCTTAATAAACGCCATAACCTTCTTTTGGTCATTGGGCGTGCAAACTATTAGAAGTTTATCTTTGGGCCTTATTATCGTATCCCCTTTTGGAATTATTACTTCCGGGGTCCTATATATGCAACTAATGGAAGCATAGGGAGGAAAGCCAATCTCCTTTAAAGATTTATTCGCGATGGGAAACCTAGACAAGACAAGCGCCTCAATCATTACTATTTTATCGTTTTCTAGCGACAAAGTTTCCATAATGCTTTCCACGCTAGATTCATTTTTAACCGATTGCCCTAGCAAATAAGAAGAAGAAATAACCGAGTCGATTCCTAGTTTTTTATAAACGTCAACGTTTTTTGGATTGTTGACAAGGCAAACACATTTTTTGGCATTAAAGCATTTTTTGGCAAGCTGACAGGTCGCGTAATTATCTGTATCTTTTTGGCATAATGAAATAAAAGCATCCGCATCATAGGCATTGGCCTCATCAAGGGCGAACTTTCTCCAAGGAGAGCCGACATAGACCGGTATCTTGCACCTTTTTAAGATGATTTCAGCCATTTCTTTCGAGGGATTGATAACAATAAGGTCATCGCCTTTTCCAGAAAACATCTTAATGATGAATTCTGCTTCCTCATTTCCACCTGCTATAACGATTTTCATTTATCTACTCCCGAACGAAGCAAATTGAATCTATCCTTGGAAAGTTGGAAAGGATAAATAGCCTTTATGGACATCCCTTGGATCAATAAGCCTTTATCTGGATCATCGAAACGGACATAAATATAAGGGACCTCATATACTTTCGCGCATAAATGGGCCAAAAATAAATTAACATTATCATCGCCTGTTGTAATGACTACTTGCCTAGCCGATTCAATGCCAGCTTCTTCAAGTTCATCGACATCGGTCGCGTTGGCCACTATTTTATAACCGGAAAAAACATCATCAAGACGATTAAAAGACTCTTTATCCTCATCAATTACAATGACATCTTCCCCTTGGGAAGAAGAATAATTGGCAATAGAAGAACCAAGCCTTCCGCAACCTATGATAATGCTTTTGTTTTTCATAAATATTCTTTAAGCACGTAGATTATACTATTCTAGGAAAAAGAAACAATTACTCGACTTCCTTATCATTGCCTAGTCTGGTATGCAAAGAAGTAATTACTTCTACATCGGGGTAAATTGAAGTTATTTCTTTATATTTAGCTAAAGTGTCTTTCTTTTTTAATCCCTTAAAAGCGAAATCCCTATATCTAGTTAAACTCCATTTAACAAATTCCCTAGTCGCGTTGCTCATATAATAATAAGGCGATCTTTCCAAAAAATAATTAAGAGCAGTCTCCCTTTTAAAATTCTTTGGATCATAAACCTTAGAAGCAGAAAGCATGTCGCAGACATATTCCATTGCATATTTATATGGCATCGTTTTAACTACGATTGCCCCTTTAAAAAAATCAGTCCAATATTCCCAATGATGGGGGTTTCTTTTAGTATGATGTTGACAAATGGAAGAATAATAATTATTTGCCAGCCTTTGTTCATAAACAGGAGAATGCACGCCAACAAAGTATTTAACCGAGGGGAAAAACTCTTTTGGGGAAAATTTGGATAAATCATGTTTTAAGGCATGAAAGAAAATGCCGCAATGGGAAGCATTCTTAATAACTAAATGACGATGCTTTAAGATTGTATGAAGATGACCAAAAAATTTATTCATATGTTCTTTCCTAATAATAACTTCTCCAAATTATCCCCTACGTCCCCTCTAATTACGTAATCAAAAAAGTTATCTTTTAAAGTAGGGGCATTATTAATCAAAATCGAAAGTTTTCCAGAAAAATAGTCCGGCAAACCGGCAATAGGATAAACCAATAGACTAGTCCCGGCCACAATCAGGCAATCGGCATGGCTAACTAGTTCTATGCATTTAGATAAAATGTTCTCGTTCAAGCCTTCTTGATATAAAACTACATCGGGTTTAATCAATCCGCCGCACCTACAAAAAGGAACTCCATTTGTATCTAGTTCAGTTAAGCTATACTTTTTGTGGCATCTAAGGCAATGATAAGAATAAATTGTTCCATGCACTTCATATACTTTCCTAGACCCAGCTTTTTGATGCAAGCCATCGATATTTTGAGTAATGATGGAAATATTATGGGTTTTTTCAAAACAAGATAAAGCTAAGTGGGCTTTATTAGGCTTTGCGTCCTTATAAACCATATTATCCCAATAAAAAGAGTAAAATTCCTTCGTATGGGAATAAAAATAAGATAAGGAAAGAAGTTCTTCATAACCTACTCCATACTTGTTTTTAACATTATATAGTCCTTCTTTAGAACGAAAATCAGGGATATTCGAAGCGGTTGAAACCCCTGCCCCACCTAAAAAAACAATGGATTTGGATTGGCAAATTTGTTTATGAAGAAAAGTAAAATCTAGTCTATCCATCTTCTTGAAGCTTCTTTAACCAACTTTAAATCTTCCTCTTTTAATAATTCAAAAGTAACCATATCAATTCTTTTTCTGACCTTGCTTAATTCATCTAAATTTCTAATTGTCCAGACATTAACCACCTTTTTTCTAGCAAAGGAAGCTACTTTTTTATTATCAAGCAACGAAAATTCGACATCGAGGTAAGAAAAGAAATGTCTGAAGGCAAGAATATCCAACCTTTTTTGGCAAATTAATAGACCCGTGGTATATTCTTTTTTAAAAGAAAAAAACAATAAGGCACGAGGATCAAAAGAAATCAGGGTAACACTTTTCTTATTCTTAATGCTTTTTAAGCATTTATTTACTTCTTTTGCAAGAGTATAAAAATTACCTTTATAAGTTTTTAATTCGATTACAATAGGTACTCTTTCCTTATTCAA
>DOQE01000048.1 GCA_003512585.1 Bacillota bacterium
CTTTTAAAAAGAAAGTAATCTTAAATGAGATTTGTTTAATTTATAAAAATGCACACGGGGATACCTGCTTTTCTTATTGTTATGATTTGCCCTTGTCTTCGACTTCTGACAATAACGTTATAAAAAACGATAAAGGAAGTTATGGAATATATGTTGATGCTGGTTCAACTTTTAGATGTGTTGCTTCTTTTAAAGTTGCTTCTTTAGATGCTCGTTCTAAAGCATATTTAGCTTATTCTTTTAATAATAAAACGTACACGGGTGCTTTAAATTTAAATAATGAGTCTTCTTATTATGTTCATTTTTATAAAAATAGAAAATTGATTAATCGTGCCTAGTAGGATCGTTATAGCATTCGCAAAATCTACCTGAAAAGCTTTCTTCAACATTGAATTTATGAAGATGCGAGATATCTCCAATGCTAGATATTCTCCAAGAGGCTAATCCCTTTTTTCTTTCTTTTGTATTAACAATAGTAATTGAACTTGGGGTAGCTATAAACCCATGCCATAAAACCATTGGAGAACAATTTATAAGATGGGAGAGAATGATGCATTCCACTTCGAAATGGCAAAATAAGGCAATTGTTTCATGTGATTTTTTATAACTTTATAATTTCTGCCATTTCTAACGTATCCATTTTCTTTTAAAAGGGAATCAAGTCCATCTATTCTTTTTTTAATACTTCTTTTAGATTTGGACTGCTTTTCATTATTTGATTATTCATCCACGTATCCATTGAATAAAATAAAGGGTCTTTGCTCCACTCGTCTATCGGCCAATCCCAGCAACCGGTTCTTCCATTTGGATTAGCTATCACTCCATCAAATTCTCTTAGCCATGGCAATATCTTGGCTTTCATGTTTTTTTCTTTTAATCCTAGCTCTGCTGTTTTTAAAGCTCTTCCTAAAGGAGATACATAAGCTTTGTCTATTGCTATATCTTTGAGGTATTTTTCTAAGGCTTTTGCTTGTTTAAAACCTAATGTGACTAATGAATCCATAGAATAGTCAGGATCGCCATGTCTAATTATTAATAAACGCATAATTATTTCTCTTTTAGAATATATTTCTTTTTTTATTTAGAAAGATAGGCAACTAGGAAGTTCGAGGCTTTTCTGATAAATGAATATAAATAAAATTTCCGTCTTGCTTATTGATTTTCCAAAACGGAAATTTCAAATAATGGAAGGGGTCAGCAAGGAGGAAAACATGTCGACGATAGGAGAAAACATTAAAAAGGAGCTAGAAAGGAGGGGATTAAGCCAAAAGGAATTATGCAAATCAACCAAAATATCTGAATCTGCCTTGTCTAAGTATTTGTCATCGACAAAACCATTAAGAACGGACATATTAGCAAAGATTGCTCGGGCATTGGATGTAAACATATATCAGCTTCTTGGGCTAGAAGAAAGACCGGGCACTACGTTTGATGTTTGCAAAACCGCCTTGATGGCAAGAAGTGGTACCAGCTTGACAAACGACGAGAAGAAACAGCTCATTGACTTAATCTTTGGACACGAATGAGAAGCAAGGAAGAAATACTTGATATTGTTTGCGACTTATATGAGGAACTGAATATATCATCACTTGGCTTTGATTTGCCAAGCGTTATAAAAAGCTTGGGCATAAACTTGATTCCTTACTCAAGCTATGATAAGTCAGAACAAAAAATTTTGGTCGATTTCGATCAAGATGGATTCAACTTAATAAATCCAAAAAATAGCAAAATAGAGATTTACTATAATGATTTAATAGCGCCGCACAACAGGATCAAATTTACTTTGCCACATGAATTGGGACACATATGTCTTGGGCATAATTGTGATTTAGGCGGCGAAACCAAGGAGAAGAAAAATGAAGCCGATTTATTTTCCAATGAACTCTATTGTCCTCAAGCCTTTATGATAGTTTATGGTTTAAAAACTGTTTCTGATTTGATTTCAACATTCGACATTACCGATACTTATGCTGCTATTTTACTTGATAAATTAAGCAAAAGGATGGACATGAATCTAACAAAAAACGAGAAAAGACTCATAGAAATATTTGAACGAAACAAAAAATAAAAGCATCCCGCTACGCCAATAGCAGGACGCTCCCATCATGATATGGTTAATCACGAACCGGCGTTTAAGAATTTACCATAACATGAGGATTTTGTACAGCGGCACAACCGCAGAAGGGAAAGAAAACACGACAAAATTTAAATTAGTCGTCTTCTTCATGATAAATTATGGTAAAAAAAAGAAAACATTAAACAATTGCTTAACTTAAGCTTCGTTGAATACACAAATCAAACATATTTAGTGGGCGAATATGATCTACCATATGCCACTTGCCCAAACTTGATATGTATTGATTACTTCGCCTTATTCTCAGAGACATATAACTACCAAAAAACTAACAATACATGCGTTTGCTTCTATCAATACGATAATGAATTTGATGGTATTAATGGGCTGTTTAACGCTATTTATTATCGAGAAGAAAAATTGCTAGAAAAATACAAAAATCGATTAAAGAACGTTAAGTATGTCGTAGCCCCCGATTACTCCCGGTGCGGCGATATTCCAAGAATTGAAAACATTTATAGACTCTTTAAATCAAGAATAGTTTCAAATTGGCTGCTGCTTGAATGCAATATCGTTGTCATTCCAAATATCACATATGCGAATGAAAATTATTTTGATGTCATGCTTAGCGGAATGGAAGACACTGAAATTGTTGCAATTAGCACAAAAGGATCAATAAAAGAGCCAAAAGAAAAAGAGCTATTATTGAAAGCAATTAAATACACCACCGACAATTTACATCAACTTAAAAAATTTTTTGTGTACAGCGTTTGCTCTTCTGATGACACGATCCATAAGCTTTTTGAGTACCCATCTTCAAAAGGGATCGAAATCGTTGTGCCAAGCAACACCTTGAAAGAAAGAAACGTTGCAAGCAGAAAGGCAAGACAAAATGGGCAAGACAAAAAATAGCGGACTTGGAGTTGGGACAAGTGGATCGCCGCAAGGAAGCATAGTACAAAATAATGTAAATATTAAAATTGAAAATCTCATTAGAAAAAATATGCTCAAACTTTTAGATATTGCTGGAGTCAAATATAATCCTGATAATGTATTATTCGTCATAAAAGATATTTCTAACCAGCTAATTTGGCTTGAATCCGGAGATGAAAACGTTGGTTTATTTCATATCAAAGCCAGACATTCTCGTGAATTTCAAGAAAAATATGGCATTAAAAGTGAAAACATTGCCGAACATTTGAAATCATTTATAACAACAGGGAAATTAGAATACAGTATAATTGTTAAGAAGAACGGTAACGAGGGATATGAGAGATTGTATAGCAAGAATGGAAAATATTATTTGCTAACAGGAGTAGGAAAAAATGGTTTTCTTGTTAGTGCATATCCCGTAAAAGAAAAAACAGCAAAAACTTTAATTAAGAGGAACACAAAATGGAAAAAGAAATAGTGGAAATTAAGTTAGATTACAACCAAGGGCCTATTTGGATAAGTGACCCAAATAGTGGGCAACCATTAACTGGAATAGATATAATTGATAACGATGAAAAATTAAGAAAAATAAACCTTAAAATTTCAAATCTTTATAATAGTTATTACGAATTCGATTCCCACGATCAGCCAATCTGGTTTAATAATGAAAAAGAGAAAAAAACAAAAAACAAAATGTGTTCATTGCTTAAACAGTTGATTGCTAGACTAGAGGAAATCAACGATGGCTCTTTTACCATTGAAGATCGCGAAACCGAAAGAATCAAAAAAATATAAATAGGTCTGCGTTTTAAACGATAATAAGAGTGGCGAAACAACGCAGCATCATAGTTTGTTGCGGGCCCTATATTCTTTTCCTTTCAAGAACCAAAAGCGGAATGGATGTTTCCTGTTACCTTAATTATGGCTATATTGTTTCTTTTCATGTCTAACATCCCAATTGGATATCTATATGAAGACAAAAAGACATTTGATTTTAGAAAAAATAAAGTATTTGCATTTTCTTCAATCTTGCTTCCTTTGTTAAGCTTAGGATACGGAATTGGTTTTATTATAATTTGCAAACAAAAAGAATATTCCTTTAACGAATATATTTCCTTTGGTATTTTCTATTGCCTCTATTTGATTTTTGAATTCATTGTACTTGCCTATTATTTCTTTAAGTTAAAAAGAAAAAAACAAAAACAAGGCTAAATAAAGCCCTTTCAGTTTGTATATTCTCTTTATTCATACTATTTTACTAAGGTATGGTTATAGTACTTTCTTCTACCCCGTTGATTGCTAGTTTATCCGCGGTTGCTGGTGTTGTTTTTCTTTTACTTTTAGCTAAGATTGCCGAAAGATTGCAAATGTCAGGTGATTTTAATTGCATTATAAAAAACATCGATTTGTTGTTTGATAATGAAAAAAGAATCGAGATTAGCCTAGATGCAACTTCTTTTAAAAAGAAAGTAATCTT
>DOQE01000052.1 GCA_003512585.1 Bacillota bacterium
CTTTTAAAAAGAAAGTAATCTTGAATGAGATTTGTTTAGTCTATAAAAACAAGGAAGGCGAGACTTGCTTCTCTTATTGTTATGATTTGCCTTTATCTTCTACCAGTTCTAATAATGTGATAAAAAACGAAAAAGGGCGTTATGGAATTTATGTTGATGCTGGCTTGGTTTTTAAATGTATCGCTTCTTTTAAAGTAGATTCCCTAGATAATAATTGCAAAGCCTATTTGACGTATAATTTAAATAATAAAACATATGGGGCTACCTTAAATTTAAATAAGAAAACTGCCTACTACGTTCATTTCTATAAAACTAGAAGATTCGCTAATCATGTCTAGTAATATCGTCAAAGCATTCACAAAACCTGCCTGCAAAGCTTTCTTCTATGTTTTCTTTTTCTAGATGAGATATGTCTCCAAATCTAGATATTCTCCAACTGGCTAACCCATTTTTTCTTTCTTCTGTGTTGATTACTGTTATTGAACTAGGGGTGGCTATAAACCCATGCCATAGAACCATGGGAGAGCAATTTATAAGATGAGATAGAAGAACGCATCCAACTCCAAAATGGCAAAATAAAGCAACCGTGTCATGAGATTGCTTTATGACTTTATAGTTTCTAATATCCCTAACATAACCAAATTCTTTTAAAAGGGAATCAAGCCCGTCTATTCTTTCTTTTAATAATTCTTTTAAGTCCGAACTTTCTTTCATTATCGGATTGTTAGTCCATGTGTCGATAGAATAAAAGGAAGGATCTTTGCTCCATATGTCTATTGGCCAATCCCAACAATAATGCTTTCCGTTCGGATTATCTATTGATGCATCGAATTCCCTAAGCCAAGGCAATATTGTTGCCTTCATATTTTTTTCTTTTAATCCAAGTTCTGCCGTTTTTAAAGCTCTACCTAAAGGAGAAACAAATGCTTTATCTATTTTTATATTTTTAAGGTATTTCCCTAATGCAGTGGCTTGTTTAAAGCCTAATGGAGTCAATGAATCTAATGAATAGTCTGGATCGGCGTGTCTAATTATTAATAAGCGCATAATAAATTACCCATTTGATTATATTTCTTTTTTTCTTTAGCAGTAACTTGGTTTTGGCATTTTATATAATATTTGACAATGTTTCTTTTTAGTTTTAATAAATATTGGAAAAATTGTTTTGTCTTCTAATGAATTAAGAAGATAATAGTGACGTTTTTCAAAATGAAGCTTAGCGAAAACAAAAATAACTTAACTGCATATAACAATAAGGTTGAGAAAGAATTAAAGAAAGCCATTAAAAATGGTGATTCTTTTAAAATAAAAGAAGTTTTCGAACAGTTTTATAAATGCAATTTCAAGTTGCTTATTAGAGTGTTAGCAACCGAAGTGGGAATTTCTAATGAATTATTTGATGACGCTCAAGAAGCTTTTATTGTAATAATGAAAAATCCAACTAAGCTTTTGGAAGTCGGAAACATTAGGCGTTATCTAATAAAAATAGCAAAAAACATTTCTTTGAAAAGAAGAGAAAGTTATAAAGAAACAATTGAACTTAAAGAGGAAGAAATCCAGTGTGAAAAAGAAGCAGAATTGAACTTAGATTGCCTATTGGATTTAAATTGTCTAAATAATAATTTGTCAGAAATAGATAGAAAGATCGTGATAATGCATGTGGCTTATGATTGTACTTTTCTAGAGATTGCGAATAAACTAGGTATAGGGGAAGATGGCATTTATTATCGATATAAAAAAGCCATTAAACTGATTGGGAAGGAGATTAAAAAACATGAAAAGAGCAAGCGTTGAAGCAAAGCTGATTAAGTCTTTTGATGAAGCATCCCCTTTTGAACCAGACTTTTCAAAAATTGATGATTCTATTGATTGGGGTTTGTCTTCTAAGGGGATGAAGGCTAAAAACAACAAAGTCTTTTTAAAGCCAGTTTGGAAGCCTATTGTTATTGCTGTTTCATTAGTTATTTTAGTAGCAGGGACAACTTGGGGGACTATTGCTTATTTAGACAAAGATAAACCGGTTGAAGGCGGGATTGAGCATAATTTTTCCATTGGCTCTTTTAAAGTAAGCTCTTTTAGCCAGTCTAATTCTTCTTTTGCCTATGAAAATGGCGAAGCAGAAACGACAAGCGAAAAGAAAGATGGCTTATTAGGGACCATAAAATTGTTTGATAAAGTTGACAAACTAGAAGGATCGATTTCCTTTTCAAATTGTTCATTAAGCGAGTTCGAGTTTAATGATTTTAAACTAGACGCAGGAAACTATTATGTTGGCAAGGCTACCTTTAATGAAATAACCTTTGCTTCGAAAATTTTATTTTTTAATGAATCGGAAAACGATTTTTTTAGCATTAGAATTGAAGACGAAAATTATAAATCCCTGGTTTATTTTGAAAAAATTTAAAATTTTTCGCGGAAAATTTATTTTTATAGCCTCTAAGTATAATGGAGGCTATTTTTGTGATTAATGAATTGTTATTAATTTTTGCCTCCCTTATAGGAAGAGGTGCTGAAGGGATAATCGAAGTACCATCTATTCTTTCATCTTCCTTAATTTCAGAATCCATGACTTTGCACAAGGAAGAAATTGCTGAAGAACATGCTAGGCTTTTTGAAGAGCAATGGTCTTGTCCCGATAAGATTGATTGCTCTTTAATTGGCGAGAACGATCAAACAATTGCCTTTCGTGCAAAGGTAGGGGTACATGGATTCGATTTTGATTTGGAGGACTCTTTGCTAGAAGATAAAAACGTCTCTTCTAGTACAGTAGATTCGAGCCAGTTTTCGGGCTTGGAAAGATTAAGTTCAACGGTAAAACGCAATAAATTTAATGTGCTTAATTGTTTAACTCCAATTCCTTCTTTAATTTCTATATTTCCTTCTTTTTCTTTTGGGGATTGGAAGGTAGTTTCTTTTAACCAAACCAAAAACGATTGTGCCGTCATTGCTTTATTGAACCTAATTTATACTTATAAGCTTAGCAATATGGGCGATTTGGTAGGGGATAGAAGTGTAGATACTATTTATAATTCCATTGCCCAAGCGATTGGCTATAACGCTGAATCAGGAACTGAATTGAGCAACATTGCTTCTGGATTTAATTCCTTTCTTCCTTCTTCTTGGAGACTAGAAAGCGTGAACGAGGATCCTAACGTCCCCCATTTGGTCATATATGAATCTAACGTAGCGGGTGAAAATAGCCATGCTGCGATAAAAATAGGAAATATTACCTATAGACAACTAGGGTTTCCTACAATTTATAGAGATTTGGTCGTATCTTACTCTTGCAATTTTTTAGGGGATACCCCTACGGATACAATAGAGAGTATAGAGAATTGCTTTTATACGATTGGGACTAGCTATAGAAAAGCAAGTTATACGTTAACTAGAGTGGGGTAGTTTCTTAATTAAAAGTGTTTCCAGCTATAAAACTTCATTTGGTTTGTTAGTTAACGATAAAAAGTGAGGTCAGGAAGCAAGAAATCGCTTTGTCTATTTTTAATTGACCAGTCCATTTATTCACATAACGCATTGATTATTTCATTTAAATCAAATAAGTTTACGTCTTTAATGCTGCATAAGTTATCTTCGAATCCTGATTTTGAAAATAAATAATAATATTTTTTATAGTTTGCAAAGCATCCATTTCCATCTCTAGCTAAATCGTTATATTCGTTTATTTTTATTCTTTTATTAGTAAATTTGCATTCACCTAGTAATATTTTATTTTTGCTTTTTATAACGACATCTATATCGGTTTCTTCTTTTGTTAACGGGTTATTTCCCCAAAAAGTACCATAGGATTCTCCAACAAACGGTAATTTAAGTTTCTTATTTAAGCTGATTAAGGCTTCCATACAAAGGCTTTCAAACGGATGACCAAGCAATGTATTTTGCATTTGTTCAGTAAAATATTCGTCATAAAAGTAATTTAGATCAACTAAACCGGATTCTAAAATATCTTTCTTTTTAGACAAAAAACCATAATAAAACGAAAAGTAATTATCATCAAATTTATAAATGGTTTTTTTACTATTGTCTTGTTCTCCTATTGGAACGATTTTTTTAGTTATATGCAAGTTTTTACAAAATGCATTTAATAGTTTTGCGCTCAATTGTGGCGACATATGAGAGTCTTGGACTATTTCATTAAATTTACTACATCCATTTCCAATTGACTCAAGTATTGAACTGGGAGAAGATATTTCATTAAATTCCGTTCTTAATAAGACAGATGCTTCTTGAAATAGATATCCTGTCTTGTCGAAACAATTTTTTATTATATTGTTTTTGTATCCATTGCCGTTATCAAACAAGGCTAAATATTGTGCGACGCCACCTATTAGAAGATAAATTTTGACTTGTTCTAAAATAGAATATGAATTCAAAAACAATCTAGCCGTTTTAAAATCAAATGGTTTTAATTCCATTAAGCAAGTTCTTCTTCCATATAATGGTTTTTTATAGTTTTCAGTTAGCTCTGACATGAATGAAATGGCTGAACCACATAATATTAAAAAAATGTTTTTGTTGGTTTCTTTTGCCTTATCAAAGAAGTTTTCTAATATTGAATCCAAAGACTGGTCTGCCTTCGACATAAATTGGTATTCGTCTAATATGATTACAATTTTTTCATTTACTTGTTGCTTTAAAATGAAGTCGAATAAATCATAATAGTTCTTAAAGCCGGGTAATGAATTCGGAAGATTGAAATATCTATACACTTCGTTCGATAGATAGTTTAGGTTTTTGATTATGTTTTCCTCAAAAGCGGTGTATCTAATTACGCGGTTGTTTATTGATGAAGAAAAATGGCTTAAAAGGTAAGTTTTGCCAATTCTTCTTCTGCCATATAAAACGAGCAGTTCTGGTTTTTTTGAATTATATAATTCTTCTAATTTTTTGCTTTCTTCTTCTCTGCCGTAAAAGGCGAATTGATTGCTTGTCATATAAACTCACTCCAAAGTGACTCACTAAAAAGTGAGTTAATAATAGCATATAATTTGCTTATTGTTAAATTGTCTTCTTCTTATGGATAAAAAACATTGAAAAAGAATAAAGGGAGTAGTGTTCTTAACAAAGAAGATACAGTAGGTTATTACGATGCACTCGAATGAGAATTGTTAATTAATCTCGATTTTGGCCTCGTAAAGTGGTTTTGATAAAAACTTTGTCAATCTATAATGGCAGGCACATTTGTCCCCATTTGTAAGCGCTTGTTAATTGAACACTTTTTATTACGATCATGGTACCTGAATTTAGGAAACACCCCTCTTTTTGTGGTGTTAAAACTCTGTCTCGAATAGCAAGTCCAGGTCTCTTCTCGAAAGGTAAACGTTGCCGAGCTTAGATAGGC
>DOQE01000105.1:0-2525 GCA_003512585.1 Bacillota bacterium
CTGGAAGTTTAGCTTCCACATCGGAACAGCCAGACAAACCTATTGTGGTGGCTGCTAGAAAGGTAAGAATAGCCTTTTTAAGAAATTTATTTTCCATCGTAGCAAGCTCCTCCCTTGGCCCAATCGCCAGTTTTTTCTTTGGCTGCATTTGAACCATATCCAATAGCGCAGGTTTCGGAAATTAAACGTTGGCTACCGTTGTCATTCATTTTTCTAGCTTCGTCTTGTTGCATTAAATATTCAGCATATGTTGTCCAAGCCTCGTCAAATGATTCTTGCTTATCTTCAACGGCTTTGACACGTTTCGATTTAATGTAATTTTTTACTAAATTGCCGATTTGTTCGTTCTTGAATGTGATTTTTTCGCTTCCATCGGCATTGGTTAATAATTCCTGGAACATATAAGTGTCCATGTTCGTGTCGTAGCCTTTGACTTTGTCTATGACTTTGTTGGCTTTATCTGCATAGTTTGATTCGGCAGAAGAGACAAATTTATTGACATAGGTAGTCTTGGCTTTGATAGAAGTCGATTCGTCTTGTTTATAAGCTGGGAAGTAAGAGTCGTTTCCAACGTTTTCGTTCGAGGATGGTAACTTTTGTGGAGTTAACATTGTCCAGTATTCAGATAAATTCGTAATATCGTCTTTGTCTTTATTGGTATTGTAGGTTTCTTCATTTATTTGGACATATTTGTTGGATTCCTTAGCAACGCCATATTTGGAAAGGGCGGAGCGGTCAACAACAATGAAATGAATGCCTTGATAAGAAGAAGTGCCAGCTCTTACCGCTAAGACAATTTGTCCCTTTTCATTTGTTAAGACGTTTTCGCTTAACGGGATTATGTCTTTTGTATCGACCTGGAATCCATCAAGGGCTTGGTATTCTGCTGAAGGGGTACCGGTTGTATTGGCTTGTCCATTCGCATCCATTTCCTTGCTCTTATAGGTATTCCATTCTTCTCCCCCGTAAGTGCCATCAAGGTAATCGTTATAATCTATCTTATTCGGAGTTATAACGGCAATTTGGTGATTATTGAAGTATTTGTTGAACAAAATATTGCGTGGATAGTAAGTCGATGAATTGGAGTTGACTTCATAGCCTAAGTCAGGTTCACCGTTATTATGTTTGGCCCAGGATACATCATCATCACCTAAAGCTACGGCGGCCCCATAAGGAATTGTTCCGATGCCACGGTTAGAGAAGAAATCGGTAACGGTTTCACTTCCTACTTTTGCATCGTCGCTTGGCAATAATGTTGCTTTGATTTCATTTGTGGCATAGTCATTTGTTTCTTTGTTATAAAGAGCATCGAAAGCATATAGACCTAATTTGAATTCTTGGACAAACTCAGTGTCTTTGTCCATGATACCCAAATCACCATATTCCTTAGCCGACCCATCATCTTCGGAAAGGTTATAGGCAATGTTGCCGAAAGTTAATCTATCGGTGGCTTTTGTTTTTCCGCTTTGGTCAGAATTATCGGCTCCGGCCAATTCTTTTATGACATCCGAAAGCTTTTG
Source organism: Bacillota bacterium (assembly GCA_003512585.1). Taxonomy (GTDB): domain Bacteria; phylum Bacillota_I; class Bacilli_A; order RFN20; family CAG-826; genus Alloenteromonas. The sequence goes on from DOQE01000105.1 coordinate 1,521, forward strand.
TGATTCAGAATAAGAAATAGTGGCTTGGGCATGTTCGTTGCTTGAAGCACTTCCAAGTTTTACAAGAATATGAGAAACGTGATATGGCATTTTTTCTTGTATGTAACCTTTTGTTACTGGGCCATATGTTTCTTCTGCGCCTTGCAAACCTTCCCATTTTTTACCATCGCGGATGGCGTTTAGGTTTTGCTGGGTATAGTAGTTGGTTTCGTATTTGTCTTTTTCGACTTCGTAAAGCTTTTTGTCCAAAAGTTCGTCAACATTATCAACACCTTCCCCATCAAGTAGCTTTTCAAATTCTTCTTGATAGCTTGTGCCGTTGCTATCGGCATTGGTTTTGGCTTGGTCTTTTAATCCGGCAACTTTCTTTTGGGCTTGTGCTTTTAATTCAGCTAATGTAGCTGCTTGAGCTGGCTCTTCGTAGTATTTCCTGATCAATACTTCTTGTACTTTTGAAAATGCGGTGCTGGCAGCGCTTGTAGAATTCATGTAACTGCCGAATAAATCCTCGACAGTATAATTCGTTACATTGCCTGCTGCGTCTTTATACGTTAGCACCACGCCCTCATCATAGGTGACTTCGTTACAGGCGGCTAGAGCTCCTGTTGCAATAAGTGCACCAACGATTCCGAGGGTGAGTTTGGCTTTCTTCATAGTAGACTCGTTCCTCCTTCGTCTTGAACGTAACGTGTTAATGATATTACTTTAATAAGTAATCTTACAAGATTTTTTTATCCTTCTAGGGTGTTTAGCTCTTCTTTTTGTCTAATCGCTTCTTTTTAAGGGCAAAAAGAGCAAAGATTAATCTTTGTTTTTTGATTGTTTTTATCACTTTTGTTGTTCAAGAATGATTTCATGACTAAAATATATGCGCCTTGAGGTGTTTTTATGAGCGAGCTAGTAATAAAAAATCTATGTGTTTCAGTTAAAGATAAACAAATTTTAAAAGGGGTTAACCTAACGGTAAAAGAAGGGGAAACCCTTGCTCTTCTTGGGCCGAATGGG
>DOQE01000105.1:2543-12466 GCA_003512585.1 Bacillota bacterium
AATCTACTTTGCTAGCTGCCATTATGGGAAATCCTGAATATAAAGTCACAAGTGGAAGTATCACTCTTGATGGGGAAGACGTGTTGTCAATGAGCGTTGACATGCGCAATAAAAAAGGGCTTTTCCTCGCTTTGCAAAACCCTTCGGAAATCCCAGGGGTCAATTCTAGCGATTTTTTAAAAGCCGCTTTAAATGCCAGAAGAGAAAAACCACTTACCCTTTTTGAATTTTACTCTCGACTAAAGAAAGCGTATGAAAGAGTGGAAATTCCTTTTGAAATGACTTCAAGAAATCTTAACGAAGGCTTCTCTGGTGGCGAGAAAAAAAGAAACGAGATTCTTCAAATGATCTTGCTTGAACCAAAGTTTGCCCTTCTTGATGAAATTGATTCCGGCTTAGATGTAGACGCAATGCAAGTTGTGGCCAAGAATATTATCGAAGAAAAAGAAAAAGGGCGGGGCTTTTTGGTAATTAGTCATTATGCTCGCCTTTACCAAATGATCAAGCCTACCCGTTCTGCGGTTATGATAAATGGGAGAATTGCTGTCGAGGGTGGTCCAGAAATAATTGAGCGCATCGATAAAGAAGGTTATGAATGGATACAAAAAGAATTGGGCATTTCTGTGTCAAAAGAGGAAACGGAAATGAACAAGGTATCATTAGGCGCTTGTGCAACAAAAGTTGCAATTAAGGGATAATTATATGTGTCAATTAACGTTGGTTGATAACGATATAAAAGACTTAAATTTCGAAGTCGATGAAAATGAAACATTAAAACTTGATTTTGCGATGTTTTCGGATTTTAAGTCCGCAATAATCAATGTAAATGTAAAAAAAGGCGGCACTTTTCAAGGAGCCTTTGCTGACTTTTCAAGGGGTTCAGGAAGATTTGAAATTAATGTCAATTTAAATGAGGGTTCCACTTGTTTTTGGCATCTAGCCTCCCTTAATAAAAAAGACTATAGGAAAGTATTTTCAACTTCTTGCTTCCACCTTGGAAAATCCTCATCTTCCTTAATGTCAAATTATGGTATTTGCCAAGATAAATCATCTTTAACTTTTACCGGCACTTCTTCCATTGAAAAATATGCAACGAAAGCCAAAACCAGACAAGAAGCCAAAATAATTGTTTTCGATGAGAATGCAGATGGTAAATGTTCCCCTGTTTTAAAAATCGATGAAAATGATGTCGATGCCTCCCATGGGGCAACTGTAGGAAAACTAAACGACTCTCATTTGTTTTACTTAATGTCTAGGGGACTAAGCGAAAATGAAGCAAAGCGATTGATTACTTTGGGCTATTTAAAACCTATAGTATCGTATTTTTCTTCTAAAGAAGTTGCTTCTAAAATCATAGAACTTATTGAGGAGGGGATATAATGTTTGACCCTTATAAAATAAGAAATGATTTCCCGATGTTTAGAAACCATATCCAAATGCAAAATCATGATTTGGTGTGGCTAGATAATGCATCGACTACCTTTAAGCCCGATTGTGTTTTAGATGCCGTTTCTAGATATTACACGAAAGAAACAAGCAATTCCCATCGAGGGGATTACGATCTATGTTATAACATGGATATGGAAGTTTTAAATTCTAGGAAAACCATAGCCAACTTTTTATCTGCAAAAGAAACTGAAATAGTTTTTACTTCCGGAACGACTTCTTCAATCAATCTAGTCGCTTTTGGATATGGAGTTAAGTATTTAAAAAAGGGGGATAAGATTTTAATTACGCAAGCTGAACACGCTTCTAATGTCTTACCTTGGTATAAAGTAGCTGAAATGACAGGATGTGAAGTTGACTTCATTCCCCTTGATAAAGAAGGAAGGCTTACTCTAGAGAATTTAAAAAAATCTTTGACACCTGACGTTAAATTGGTCTGCATTGCCCATGTTACAAATGTTCTTGGCTATATAGCGCCGATTAAAGAAATGTCTTCTATTGTACATGCTAATAATTCATTGCTTGTAGTCGATGGAGCTCAATCCGTTCCACATATTAAAATAGATGTAAAAGATAGCGATATAGATTTTCTCTCTTTTTCTGGGCATAAAATGTGCGGGCCTACCGGGATTGGCGTTTTATACGGTAAATTTTCTCTCCTTTTAAAAATGGATCCATTTATGACTGGAGGAGGAATGAATGCCAAATTCGATATGTGTGGGGATGTCAATTATTTAGAGCCCCCATTGCGTTTTGAAGCTGGCACGCAAAATCTTGAAGGCATTATAGGGCTTCATGCTGCCATTGATTATTTAAATTCCATTGGAATGGAAAATATAGAAAAGCATGAAGAGGAATTAAAAAAATATTGTGTGAAACGTTTAAAAGAAACGGGAGTATGTACGATTTATAACGAGAAATCCGAAAGTGGTATTGTCACTTTCAATGTTAACGGGGTCTTTGCTCAAGACGCTGCTACCTATTTAAATTCGAAAGGGATTGCTTGCCGCTCAGGGCAACACTGCGCCAAAATACTGATTGATTTTCTAGGGACTGTTGCCACGATTCGTGCTTCTTTCTATTTTTATACAACAAAAGAAGACATCGATGCTTTAGTTGATGCCGTTATTACTTGCAAAGGAGGTTACTTAAATGCCTATTTCTCTTGAATTAACCCCTGAAATAATGAGGGAGATCATAATGGATCATTATAGTTCGCCACGTCATAAACATAAAATGACAGGCGAAGGGTTTTTAACAACCCATTCCTCCTCAATAAATTGCATAGATGATATAGACGTGTATTTAATTTTTGATGATAAAGGTAAAGTAAAGGATGCATGCTGGGATGGTGTTGCTTGCGCTATCTCAACTGCCTCAAGCGATATTCTTTGCGATTTATTGATTGGCAAAAGCAAAGAAGAGGCCGAATACATAATAGAGCAATATCATCATATGCTTCACGAAGAAAAATATGATGCCTCTGTTTTAGATGAGGCTTTAGCATTCATGAATACCGGGAAACAAGCTGCTAGAGTTCATTGTGCCACCATAGGATGGGATGCTATGGAATCTTTATTGGAGGAGAAAAAATGAACGACAAGAAACAAGCAAGCGAGATAATAGATTCCAAGTATAAATATGGGTTTAAAAATAAAGATGTCTCTATTGCCACGACAGGAAAAGGGCTTAACGAAGAGATCGTAAAAGAAATATCATCCTTAAAACATGAACCGGAATGGATGAAAGAATTTAGATTAAAATCTTTTCATGCCTTTGAAAAAATAAAAATGCCTTCTTTTGGCCCGGATTTATCTTTTTTAGATTTCTCTACTTATACCTATTTTACTAGGCCAAGCGAAAAAGAAGAGAACTCTTGGGATAAAGTTCCAAAGACAATCAAGGAAACTTTTTCAAAACTAGGCATTCCAGAAGCAGAACAAAAATATTTATCTGGTGTATCGACCCAATATGAATCCGAAGTCGTTTATCATAACATGCTTAAGGAAGTAGAAGAAAAAGGTGTTATTTTTCTTTCTACTGACATGGCGTTGCAGACTTGCCCGGATTTAGTTAAAAAATATTTTAATAAAATAGTTCCTTTTGCCGATAATAAATTTTCAGCCTTAAATGGCGCCGTTTGGAGTGGGGGGAGTTTTATTTATGTTCCAAAAGGCGTTCATTTGGATAAACCTTTGCAGTCTTATTTTAGAATCAATAATGAAAAATCAGGTCAATTCGAAAGGACTTTGATTATTGTCGATGATGGTGCTGACCTTCATTATGTAGAAGGATGTACGGCTCCAATTTATTCAAAGGATTCTCTTCATGCTGCCGTAGTTGAGATTTACGTTGGGAAAGGCGCTAGATGCCGCTATTCTACTGTCCAAAATTGGTCTAACAATATTGTTAATCTTGTTACAAAAAGAGCATATGTTGAAGAGGATGGTCTTATGGAATGGATTGATGGCAATATAGGCTCCATGGTAAACATGAAATACCCTGGTTGCATTCTTCACGGAGATAGGGCAAAAGGCACTTGCATTTCTATTGCGGTAGCTGGAAAAGGACAGTTTCAAGATGCCGGAGCTAGAATGATTCATCAAGGAAAAAATACTTCTTCTACTATTATTTCTAAATCCATTGTTAAAGGGGGAGGGGTCGCAAATTATAGAGGCACGGTGCGTTCGGAAAAAAATGCGATTGGGTCAAAATCTCATGTTGAGTGCGACACCTTGATTTTAGATGAACTTTCTAGATCCGATACTATACCTACAAACGAAATAAAGAATTCGGCTTCTTATATCGAGCATGAGGCAACTGTTTCTAAAATAAATGAAGACCAATTATTCTATTTAATGAGCAGGGGCTTAAGCGAAAAAGAAGCGACCCAGATGATTGTTATGGGCTTTATTGAACCATTTTCAAAAGAGTTGCCGATGGAATATGCGGTTGAGCTTAATCAGCTTATAAAAATGGATATGGCAGGATCGATAGGATAATGGATTCTATTGTTTTTGATTCTATTGTTATAGGTGGAGGCCATGCTGGTGTAGAGGCAAGCCACGCCTTGTCTTCTTTAGGGGCTAAAACGCTTCTTTTAACTTTAAATTTAAATCGTCTTGGGAATATGCCTTGCAACCCCCATATCGGCGGGTCTGCAAAAGGCAATGTCGTTAGGGAAATCGATGCCTTGGGTGGCTTGATGGGGCAGGCAGCCGATATAAACCCGCTGCAAATGAAAATGCTTAATACGGGAAAAGGCCCTGGCGTACAATGTCTTAGATCTCAGCAAGATAAAGAAGGATATCCAAAAATAATATTTTCTTTGCTTTCAAAAGAAAAAAATCTTTCTTTGAAACAAGAAGAAGTTAATTTGATTGAAAAAGAGGATGCTTTGTGGAAAGTCACATGCGCTTCTAAAAATGTTTATTTTTCTAGAACCGTTATTGTGACAACTGGTACTTATTTAAATAGTCGAATTATTTCAGGCTCTTTAAGCCATGATGGAGGACCGGACGGAGAAAACGCTTCTTTGAATTTGACTTGTTCATTAAATAAATTAGGCATCAAAACATTTAGGCTAAAAACAGGCACGCCCCCAAGGATTGATAAAAATACAATCGATTTTTCCAAAGGAGAGATTCAACCTGGATCTAATTTGCCCCTTTCATTTTCTTTTTTTCCAGAACATATCAAAGATAGCGCCAAACAATTGCCTTGTTATTTGATTTATACTACTCCAGAAACCATTTCTATAATTAATAATAACTTAAAGAAATCAGCTTTATTTAATGGTAATATTACTTCAAACGGACCAAGGTATTGCCCTTCTATAGAATCAAAAGTAGTCAGATTTGCCGATAAACCACGTCATCAATTATTTCTTGAACCAGAGACCGAGCATGGCGATTCCGTCTATTTGCAAGGTTTTTCAACTGGAATGCCTTATGAAATACAGGAAGAAATGGTTCATTCCTTGCCGGGGTTAGAAAAAGCTAAAATTTTAAAATATGCCTATCAAATTGAATATGATGCTTTATGCTCTTTCCAATTTGATCGTTCTTTGATGATAAAAAAATGTCCTGGCTTATTTGTAGGTGGGCAAATTTGTGGCACTTCTGGATATGAAGAAGCTGCTGGATTAGGCTTAATGGCGGGAATCAATGCTTATCGTTATTTAAAAAATATGGACCCAGTTATATTAAAAAGAAGTGAATCATATATTGGAGTCATGATTGACGATTTAGTAAATAAGGGAGCTGAAGAACCATATCGCCTTCTTTCTTCTAGAGCCGAATATCGTCTTTTGTTAAGGCATGATAATGCCGATTATAGATTGACTCCTCTAGGTCACCGGATTGGTTTAATTGATGAGCAACGTTACGAAAAGTTCCTGAATAAATACAAAACCATCGAACAAGTTATCGAGATTTTAAAAACTAATAATATTAGTAATAAATCAATGCTTAACGATTTGCTTATAAAAAAAGGCGGTGAACCAATTGATTATGGGGTTCGTGCTTATGATATTTTAAAGCGGCCTTTTTTCCATTATGATGAAGTAAGAGATATAACTGATGCCCTTATTCCTTATAGATTAGACTATCAATCTATCTTAGCCTTAGAAGCCATAGTAAAATATGAAGGATATATAAGAAAGGAAGAAAAAGAAGCTCAAAGTTTAATTAAAGAAGAAGAGATGAAAATTCCTTCCGATATTGATTATTTGCATATGGATGGTCTTCGCTTGGAGGCTAGATCGAAACTTGATATGGTTAGACCGACATCGATTTCCCAAGCTGCGAGAATTTCTGGAGTTAATCCCGCTGATATTTCTATACTTTTATTAAAACTTAGGAGGCTGAAGAAATGACATTTGAAACAATGTGCGAATATTTACGCTCTCTTAATGTTGAAATCTCCCCCTTACTCAAAGCAAAATTTGAACTATATGAGTCTCTTCTTATCGAATGGAATGAGAAGATTAATTTAACTTCAATCTTAAAGCCAGGGGAAATATACGAAAAGCATTTTTTGGATTGCCTTCTTTTACTAAAAGGATGTGATTTTTCTAATAAAAAAGTAGTGGATATTGGTTCAGGAGCTGGCTTCCCTGGCGTTGTCTTGGCATTGTCTAATAAAGAGGCGAAAGTGACATTAGTAGATTCGACTGCAAAGAAGTTTAAATTCTTGGAGGAATTAAAAAAACAATTGCAAATCAACAATATCTTCTTCCATATTGGTAGAGTCGAAGACATGAAAAAAGAAAAAGGTCAGTTTGATATTGTTACTTCAAGAGGCTTTTCTTCTTTGCCTACTATTTGTGAGGTTGGTGCCCCCTTGCTTAAAGAAAAAGGCGTTTTAATTGCAATGAAATCTTTACAAGGCAAGGAAGAATTAAATGGTTCGGATTCTTCTTTAGCTAAACTTGGCTTAGAATTAGATAAAACCTTAACAGACACTTTGCCTGAATCAAAAAGTACGAGGGTCAATTTTTATTTTAAAAAGAATAAAAAGAGCCAATCTAGATTTCCTAGAAGATGGAATGACATAATTTCAAATCCACTTTGGTAAGAAAATACAATATAATTTTGTGCCTATGAATAAGAAGATCGCGATTGCCAATCAAAAGGGTGGTGTTGGGAAAACTACAACTGCCATTAATTTATCGAGCGCTCTTTCCCATTTTGGAAAGAAAGTACTGCTTTTGGATATGGATCCACAAGGCAATTCCGGTCGTGGGGTTGGCATAGATGTTTCTTTATGTAAGAAAACAATTTTTGAAGTATTGCTAGGCAAATGTTCTATAAACGAGACTATTTTAAAAACAAAGGAAAAAAATTTATTTCTTTGTCCTTCTAATTTAAGATTAGCCTCCTTAGAAGCTTCTTTAATTGGCCAAGGATCTACTGAACCTTTTTTCTTATTAAGAAAGCAAATAGAGAAACTTAATCACGATTTTGATTACATTATTATTGATTGCCCCCCTTCTTTAGGTGCGTTAAGCTTGAATGCTCTTTCTTGCTCTGATTCAGTTATTATCCCTGTTCAATGCGAATATTTTGCAATGGAAGCCATTGCGGCTATCTTGTCTTCTATTTCTAATGTTCAGAAAAGATTTAATCCTTCTTTATCGATAGAAGGTTTTTTGCTTACGATGTATGATTCTAGAACCCAATTAGGTACTGAGATATCTTCTGAAGTAAGAAAATTATTTAAGGAAAATACCTTTTTAACTTCCATTCCCCGCAATCAATCAATTGCCGATTCCCAGGCTCATCAAACTAGCGTTATAAATTATAAACCAACAAGTGTAGGCTCTACTTCCTATATGTCTTTGGCTAGAGAGGTAATGGATCGTGAAAAAAGATAAAAAGGCATCCATGCCATCTCTTTCGACTTGTATTGAAAAGTTTTCTCAAGAAGACGTTATTGCCGTTATGGAGAAGGAGTATCAAGCCGCTCCTGCTAGATTAATTCCGACTTCTTTAATCGATGATACTAGATTTATAAAAGATGTCGTTTTGTCTTCCGATACTATTAATTCATTTGCATCCGGTTTAAAAGAAAAAGGATTTTATAATCCTCTAATAGTTAGACCAAATGGCGAAAGGTTTGAACTTATTTTAGGTAGAAAAAGGTTTTTTGGGGCTAAGAAAGCTGGAATATTGTCTTTGCCATGCGTAGTAAATGATGTTGGAGACGAAGAAATGCTTTTGATGCTTTTGGCCGATACTAGGGATAACCGTTCATCTAATGTCTTGGAAATGGCTTTGGTTTGCAATGCGCTTTCTTCTATGTTTGGCTATACGCAAAAGACATTGGCGGAATTATCTCATTTTTCTAGAAGCCAAATTACAAATATATTAAGGATATTGTCTTTGCCTGATAATGCAAAAAATGATATTTGCTTAGGAAAATTATCATATGGGCAAGCTAGGACATTAACTTCTTTAAAAGGCAGGCAACTCGAATACGCCTATAAAAAAATAGTGGACTCTAATATGTCGGTTAGAGAAAGCGAGCAATTAGTCCGTTCTATTTTAAAAAGAGAAGATTTGCATAGTGATGAAGTTATGATAAATGTTTCTGGGTTAGTTTCTTTTTCTATTAAAAATAAGAGTGTTTCCTTTGCTTTTAATTCGATAAATGAAAGGGATCGTTTCTTAAATAATCTAAAAAATAATTATAAAAACTAATACACGTCCTAACTATTTTTAAAATTTTATTTATTAATATTCCAAGTTAAAAATCTAGATATATAATAATGTTGCTTCAGGGCGACGATAATTACGTCGACTGGCGGTATAGCCCGCAAGCTAAATAGCATGAATCGGTGAAACTCCGATGCCAACGGTAAAGTCCGGATGAAAGAAGGAACATGTGCTTTCGCCTCCCTGATTTTTTTGGAGGCTTTTTTAATGACTTTATATTCTTATTTCGCCCTTATTATTTTCACTTTCCTTTTGATTTTTACCTTTCGAGTTTATTTTCTTTTTTTTGGGAAAACTGAATTTAATCCAGTTAAATTTATAGCTAGGGTGGCTATTTTTGGAGCCATTAGTAGTATTTTATATGTTGTCCCGTTTTTTAATTTCCAATTGCCTTTTGTCCCACCTTTTCTTTCGATTCATTTCGATGAGATACCTGCCTTTGTTTGCGGGTTTGCCTATGGTCCAATTTCTGGAATTGCCGTATTGGCTATTAAAACTATTGTTAAATTGCCTTTTTCTTCTTCTTTATGCGTTGGGGAATTTGGCGATTTTCTTTTATCTTCCATTTATGTTGGTGCCGCTACTTTTATATATTCAAAAAAAAGGAATTTAAAAGGAGTAGGGCTAGGTTTTTTAATTTCTTCTTTTGTTCAAATAGGTTGTGCCTTGCTTGTTAATGTCTATGCTTTGATTCCTTTTTATTTATGGATGCTAAAAATAGAACCTATGGCGATGTTAGGGATAATGAATAAGGCAAATCCTTTAATTGTTGATATTAAGTGGAGTTATGGATTATTGGCTGTTGTGCCTTTCAACGCTATTAAGGATATTTTGGTTATAATAATTACTTTTATCGTCTATCGTTCGATTCACGTTTTTTTACGTTTTACGCCCAAAAAGAAAACTCGGCCATAGCCGAGTTAATCTAGTCTCGATAGCTTAGTCTTCAATAGCTTGGACTGGGCAATTTGCAACAGCATCATCGACACTGGCATCATCGCCTTCGGCTATTGCAACGGCTTTTCCTTCATCGTTAAATTCAAAAATTTCAGGATGGCTGCCAACGCATAACCCACATCCGATGCAAATTTCATCATTAACTTTTGCTTTTTTTGCCATTATTTTTCCTCCACTAGGTATGCTTATTATATGAACGAAATTCCTTATAAGCAACCATGCAAAATGATTTAAAAAAGTTAATTAAAATTAATATAATTAATTTAATTTCGCAAATTAAGTCTTTTTAATTGCTTCTAGTGG
>DOQE01000105.1:12508-19477 GCA_003512585.1 Bacillota bacterium
AGGAGGAAACAATTATGAAATGGTTTAATAATCAAAGTCGTTTAGTTCAAATCGTTCTTCTTTTGATCCCATTTGTAAACTGGGTTGTCGAAATCTATGTTCGTTGGACTACTTTTGTAGAAAAGAAAGGGATGCTACACCTTTTGGCTGCTGTTTTAGTCACCTTTTTTGGCGTCTTTATTGGTTGGCTTGACATTGTTTGGTGCTTACTTTTCAATCATCTTTTCTTGGCTTAATTTCTTAAAAAGAGATAAACAAAAAATGAGGGAACTTGTTTTTTGTTTTTTTATTTGTATGCCCTTTTTCTTAGAGTGAAAATTTTATAAAATATTATTGCCTATGGAAACTAGAAAAGAAAGATATTCGAAATATAGGCAAGAAATTCTAAGAATGCCGAAAGAATCATTTGATAAAAATGGTTCTTTTTCTCGTAAGATGAACATTGATGAGCTTTCCTCAATTTCTTCTATGGGAACACCTGAGTCTTCTATTTCTTATATGAACGAAAACGAGCCTTTTTATTTAAGCGAAAAAAATAGGGCTCCTTATTTATTTTATTTAAAGAAAAGAAGAGCTTTCCTATGGCTTAAATTATCGATTCTTGTTTTGATTATAATCTTTCTAGTTTTGTTGTATTTCTTTTTTGTGAGGGAGCAAGCATGAGTGAACAAAAATATATTACTGTTGCAATAGATGGGCCTGCCGCGGCTGGTAAAAGTACGGTGGCTAAAATAGTTGCTAAAAAACTCGGCTATACTTATTTAGACACGGGAGCTATGTACCGTGCTTTTACATACGCTGTCATAAATAATGGTCTAAATCCAGAAAACGAGGAAGAGTCTTGCTCTTTAATAGGCAAAGTCAGCATAGATTTATTAGAAAATGGTAAGGTTATTTGCAACGGCGAAGATGTCACTAGCCAAATTAGGGAGCCTCTTGTTTCCGGCAATGTCTCTTATATTGCTTCTTATAAGAATATTCGTCTAGCTTTGGTTGAAATGCAAAGGAATTTAGCCAAATCCAAATCCATAGTTATGGATGGACGTGATATTGGCACTTATGTTCTCCCTAATGCAAATGTAAAGATATTTCAAATCGCTTCAGTTGAAACAAGGGCGTTAAGAAGATATGAGGAAAATTTATCAAAAGGCATCCCGACTACTTTAAAAGATGTGACCGAAGACGTTAGAAAAAGAGACTATATAGATTCTCATCGCGATTTTGCTCCATTAAAGGCTGCACCTGACTCAATTTTGCTTGATACTTCTTCTTTGACTATTGAAGAAGTGGTTAATAAAATCCTTCAAATAATTTATGAAAAAACAGGAGAGAAACCATGCCATTAGGTTTAGTTGCCTTAGTAGGTTCTCCTAATGTAGGGAAATCGACAATCTTTAATCGTCTTGTTGGGTCTAGACTTTCTATTGTCGAAGATGTTCCAGGCGTCACTAGAGATAGAATTTATGGAGTTGGGCAATGGCTCACTAAAAAGTTCTCGCTTGTTGACACGGGTGGGGTTGAAATAAAAAATGCCCCTTTTCAAGAAGAAATAAGAGCCCAAGTCCAAATAGCCATTGACCAAGCTGACGTCATTGTTTTTGTTGTGGATGGAAAGAAAGGCTTGTCTGGAGATGATAGGGCTGTTGCCAAAATGCTTTATAAATCAAACAAGCCAGTTATTTTGGCAGTTAACAAAATAGATAATGTCGAATCCGTTGGAAATGCAAGCGAATTTTATTCTCTAGGCTTAGGAGAACCTCTTTGCATTTCTTCTAGCCACGGGATCGGGTTTGGTGATTTGCTTGATAAAATTGTAAAGTTGTTGCCAACCGATGATATAGAGAAAACAAATGATTCTATATCCTTTTCTTTTATCGGAAGACCAAATGTTGGGAAAAGTTCTTTGACAAATGCAGTTCTAGGCGAAAAAAGAGTCATAGTAAATAGTTTGGCTGGTACGACTAGGGATTCTATTGATACCCCTTTTACCATTGACAATAAGCATTTCGTGGCAATTGATACGGCTGGCTTAGTAAAAAAAGGCAAAATATATGAATCAATTGATAAATTTGCTTCCATTAGAGCCTTAAGGGCAATAGATAGAAGTGATGTTTCTATTCTTGTCATTGATGCTAGTTTAGGCATTTTAGATCAAGATAGACATGTAGCCGGGTATGCTTTCGAAGCCCATAAAGGAATGGTTATAGTCGTCAATAAATGGGATGAGGCACCTAAAGGGCTTATGCAAACGGAATTTGAAAAAGAAATTAGATCGAGATTCAAATTCCTTGATTTTGCTAAAATCATCTTTACTTCCGCTAAAACGGGTAAGGGAGTAGAAAATATTATCCCCTCCGTTGAAGAAGCTTATTCTTCTTGCTGCAGAAGGGTACCAACGTCCATATTGAATGAAATCATTAATGAAGCCCAGTCTTTAAATCCGACACCTGATTTTAACCATGGTAGGTTAAATATTAAATTTGCATCCCAAGTTTCTACCAATCCTCCAACTTTTGTAATGTTTTGCAACAATCCTAAATTTGCTCATTTTTCTTATACTAGATATTTAGAAAATAGGCTAAGAGAAAGTTTTGATTTTAGCGGTACTCCCATTAATATTGTTTATAGGGAAAGAAAATAGAATGAAGACTTTTTTTCTTATAATTTTATTCGATTACTCCTAATAAAGAGCCAATTTTGTCGTATTTTTTAAAAAAACCTTGCAAAGAACATTTTCAAATGGTAGTTTGTTTCTAACAAATACAGCACAAGGAGGATTAAAATCCATGAACAAAGCTGAATTAATTGCCGTTGTCGCTGAAAAAGCTGAAGTATCCCATCGCGATGCCGAAGCTGTCATCGAAAAGGCATTAGCCACCGTCGAAGAAACCCTTTTAAAAGGTGAAGCCGTCAAGCTTTCTGGTTTCGGTATTTTCGAAAAGAAGGAAAGAGCCGCCCGTGTTGGCACCAATCCATCCACCAAGGAAAAGATTGAAATCGCCGCTTCTAACACCGTTGCTTTCAAACCTTCCAAAACCCTTAAAGAAAAACTTAACTAAGAATTTTTTAATTGGTTTGGCCTCTTAATTGAGGCTTTTTTTACGCCTTTTTCTTTAAATGTTATTATATTGATATGCTTCCTGAAATTTTTTTAAAATTAGCAAAATTATATGAAGAAAATGGTTTTTCCTTATATATGGTTGGAGGGACTAGCAGGGATTTTCTTCTTGGAAAAGAGATAAGCGATTTTGACTTTGCCACAGATGCAACTCCTGAGCAAGAAAAAAAGTTTTTACAAGAAGGAGACTATTCTTTTTCTTCTTATGGAATCATTAAAATAAAGCATCAAGGGATACACATTGATATAGCTACTTTTAGAATTGAAAAGAATTATTTAGATTACCGTCACCCTTCTAAAGTAATGTTTACCAAATCAATGGAACTGGATTCGAAAAGAAGAGATTTTACAATCAATGCGATATATATAGATAAATGTGGGCGTGTCTTTGACTATTTTTCTGGAATCTTTGATTTAAGAAATAGGGTTTTACGTTTTATAGGCAATCCAATTGATAGAATAAAAGAAGATCCGTTAAGGATAATAAGGGGAGAAAGATTTGCTAAAAAATTAAATTTAAAAATCGAGAAAAAAAGTAAAGATGCTATTTATTCTTTTTCTTTTTTGCTTGATAATTTAAACCCTAGAAAAGTAGAGATGGAAAGGAAAAAGTTCGATGTCTTATTTTAATAATAATATGGTGGCTGTTGATTTCCGTTATTTGCTTCTAGAGCAATATAAAAAATTAGGTATTTCAGAAAAAGATTTAGCAATCCTTTTGATGACCGACCATTTGATTTTACAAGGAAATGACATCATTACGGCCGATTTGCTTTCCTTAAAAATGAATTATAAGATTGAGGAAATCGATGCCTCTTTAGCTTCTTCTTTTTCTAGAGAGTTTCTTTCTTATGATGAAGTAAATGGAAAGATCAAAACTTCTTTAGAGCCATTAAAAAAGAAGTTATATAAGTTATTTGAAATGGATATGAGCAAGGAAAGAGCGAATTTATATTCAGCTAAAAGAGCTGATGCCCTCTCTAATTTGTCCTCTTATTTTGAATCGAGATTAAATAGGACTTTATCTCCGCTTGAATTATCTACATTATCATCTTGGTTGGATTCAAATTTTTCCATTGAAGACATAAAGGGGGCATTTGAATTCACTTTAAGCCAAGGCAAGAAATCTTTTAAGGCCATTGACAAGGAACTAAGGACTTATAAACGCAAAGTCGACATTGAAAAAGAAGGCAGGTCTGCCATAAGTTCAACTTGGGATAAAGACATAGAACAAACAATTGAAATAGCTAAGACCAAATGGGTTAAAGATGACTAAACGAAATAAGATTATTCAAAATATTTTTGCCTTATATTACCCTGATGCTAGATGTACTTTAAATTTTGCTAATCCATTTCAATGCTTAGTTGCGACTTGTTTGTCGGCTCAAACAAATGATAAGGCCGTTAATTTGCTAACGCCTTCATTATTTTCAAAATATAAAGATGCCTATGAGCTTTCAAAAGCCGATTATGAAGATGTTAAAAATTGTATTAAGCGATTAGGCTTATATAAAAATAAAGCCAATAATCTAATTAAGCTGAGTCAAGAGATTGTTTCTAGATTCGANNCTACCTTCTTCATTAAAAGATTTAATTAGTTTGCCTGGAGTAGGGATCAAAACTGCTTCCGTTGTTTTAGCTGAGTCATTTAATATTCCATCGTTTCCAATTGATACGCATTGTTCTAGAGTACTTATTAGGCTTGGCATTGCTAAAGAGGGCGATTCTATAGAAACAATAATGGATAAAGCAAAAAAATCATTTTCAAAGGATAGATGGATTTCTTTGCATCATCAAATAATTCAACACGGGCGAACTATTTGTTTAGCTAGAAAAGCAAAATGCGAAGAATGCCCTTTTAAAGAATTATGTACTTTTAAAGCAAATGTTCTTTGACTATTGATAAATAATCAAACCTAGGGCGATAGCCTTCTTTTACTAAATAACCATGTTCTTCTATTTTTGAAAAAGGGATGGAGGAACGTGGCTTATTCGCATAGAACTCTATGACGTATTTAGCGTCTAATAGATATGTTTTATTTATGCAATGAAAATTAATTAAAAAGAAGGCAATTCCTTTCTGGGAAAGAACATTTTTTAGGTGTTCTATTTGTTGGGGTGGTATATTTGCTAAAGGAAATGAAGTTTTGTTTCTAGTGCTTTTAGCTTCAAAATCGATGTAACGCCCCTGATAAACTCCATTATAATCGGTTGTGGATTGACATTGAAAGAAAGCTTCTGTTATTTTTGCCCCATGACTATAATCGACCTTTACTATTTTTATGGGTGTTGGCCTTTTTGTAATTAGGCATAGTCCTTTTTCTTTATAATAATCATTGCTTTGGTTTATGGCTTCTTCAAAGTCGATTCCTCTATTACCGGGAGCTACCTTTAGATTTAGCTTTCTTTCTCTTTTTTTCTTTATCTTAAGATTAGGGAGAGGATGAAGGGAGCCTTTTGGGTAATTTATTTCGCTCATTTTAATTCCTCTTCTATATATTTTTTGAATTGTTCCAATGTGACACTTTTATTATTGTTTAAATCTTGGATGAGTCTTTTTATGCATTTAGGGAATGAATTTTTATTTGACAAAGATTGTCTATAGTTATCGGCAACAAGTTCTTTTTTCTCTAGGTATGCTTTATAAACGTCTAAAAGTGCATAGGCATCTATTAAGGCATCATGGGCATTGCCTCTATATTTAACATTTAAGGAGTTGGCAAGCTTTTCTAGCGAGATTGGATTGCCGTCTTTTCCAGAAAAATAAATAGAAAAAAATTTAGATAAATCATAACAATGGCTAGCCATGAATCTAGCATCTATAAATGATGCGTCCTTATTTTCTTCATAGGATTTAATAAACATTACCCCATCCTGGTTCCCATATGTAAAAAAGAGGCTTTTTTCATAATCCGAACCCATATATTTTTTTATTTGCGTTAGAGCGTTTTTAAAAGGAATGCCTTCTTTTTTAACATAATTATCGGTGAGTCCCGTTAATGAAGTAACTACGTTTCCTATTTTCTTTTTTGGCAAAACAAACAGCTTGAGTCCTTTATATTCTTTTTTTATTGATAAGTCTTCTTTTAAACTGACTTTGACTAAACCAATTTCTATTATTTCATGACTTGTTTGGGTACCTTCTAAATCTAGAAAGGCGACTATTTTTCTTTTTTTGAGTATATTTTTTAAATCTTTCACATCACGATTATAGTAAATCTTCCTCAATATTGATAGATTGAGTCTTTTTCGATATAATCGAAAAGGAGTTTTCAATGGATGACAATAGCATTAGCCTAAACGCGGCCAAAATATTAAACAAAACATTTCAGCCCAATGGCAATGGGTATGATCCTAGCGAAGTCGATGAGTTTCTAGACCAAATTATTTTGGACTACAAGGCTTTCGAAAGATATTTTCTTGAAAGCAAGAAATATATCGTTGAATTAGAAACCCAACTTAGAAAAAGCAAGGAATATGTACAAAAAATAGAAGTTGAAAACGCCAAAATGGCATCGCGCCTTTCCGGAATAAAGGATTCAGACTCGGTAAGTTCTAGCAATATAGACTTGCTTTCTAGGATTTCTAGACTCGAGAATGAATTGTATAAAAGAGGCGTTGATCCAACTAAAATATAATCCGGCCCAGGCGACTGCTGCTTTTTAAGTAGAGGAAAGTCCATGCTCGCACCATCTGTGATGATGGTAGTGTTTGTGCTGAGATAAAAAATAATCTCAGGTACGTGGGAGCACGTAACGGCGAAGGGAAATCTCAAGTAGAATTACCTTCCTAAGGTGCCACAGAGACGAGCTTAATGGTGACATTAAGATGAAACGCGGTAAACCCCACAA
>DOQE01000139.1:0-1270 GCA_003512585.1 Bacillota bacterium
ATAAGCATGCCTCCATGCTTAGATTAATCGATATTCTTAAATAGAAAGACTTTTTTCATATGCTATTAAACATTTCGAAAAAAACAAAAATTGTTTGTACGATCGGACCCTCTACTCAAACAAAAGAAAAGATTCTTGAGCTTTATAAAGCCGGGATGACTGTAATGAGAATTAATTTTTCTCATGGGACGCACCAAGAACAATTAAATAAAATTTTAATAGCAAGAGAATTTGAAAAAGAAGGCATCTATATCCCGGTTGCCCTTGATACAAAAGGGCCTGAAATAAGAACTGGGTATATGAAAAATGGGGCCGTAATAGTTAAAACAGGTCAAAAAATGACCATTTATATGGAAGATAGGCTTGGCGATGAGAATGGGTTTTCTGTTACCTATGCCGGTTTATTTTCTGATGTAAAAGTCTTTGATCACATTCTAATCGATGATGGAAATCTAGATTTCGAAATAATTAAAAAGAATGAAAAAGACCAAACTTTGGAAGTAATTGCCAAAAACGATCATGTTTTAAAAGATCAAAAAGGAGTCAATTGTCCTTTTTCTAGGCTAAATATGCCTTTTATTTCCACACAAGATGAATCGGATTTGGCTTTTGGGTGTCAACAACACGTCGATGCAATATTCGCCTCTTTTACTAGGCGTCCCGAAGATATTAAAGAAATTAGAAGAATATGTGCAAAATATGGAGATAAGGATATCCCTGTTTATGCAAAAATAGAAAATCCTGAAGCCGTAGAAAAAATTGAGCAAATCGTTGATGAAGCCGATGGAATAATGGTTGCAAGAGGCGATTTGGGGGTCGAAGTACCGCCAGAAGAAGTCCCGGTAATCCAAAGCAATATCATTAAATTATGTAGGATGAAAGGAAAACCAGTAATAACTGCTACACAAATGCTTGACTCTATGGTCGCCCACCCTCGCCCAACTAGGGCCGAGGTTAGCGATTGTGCCACCGCCATTAACGAATCTAGCGACTGCGTTATGCTTTCAGCCGAATCAGCTTCAGGGCACTATCCAGTGGAAGCCACTACTATGCAAAGCAAAATTGCTTCCACAATGGAAAAGTATCTAGATTATGAAAAACTAGCTAGGGAAGCATATGAAACTAGCGAACATTCGAATAACGATGCCATTTCCAATGCCGTGGCAAATACCGCACTTTTAATTGGGGCAAAGTTAATCGTTAATTTTACAGAAACCGGCAAATCAACGATTAGAATTTCTAAATCTAGGCCTTGTTGCCCAATTATAAA
>DOQE01000139.1:1284-2626 GCA_003512585.1 Bacillota bacterium
GAAAAACCGCCATGAATGGAGCTTTTATGTGGGGAGTTTATTCAGTCTTATTAAAAACTTCCATGCCAGATTTTATCGAAGAAATGGAAGTTTTGGCACTTAAAATAGCTAGAGATTTATCCATCAAACCGGGTGAACCCATAATAATTGCAGGCGGCACTCCTACTGGAGCCGGAAAGACAAATTTCATGCGAATCGTAAATGTCAATTCGATAAAAGATATTGATTAACAAGCCAGCTGTTAGGCTTGTTTTTCTTTAAAGCTTTCTTTTTTATCTAGCAAAACAAAAAGTTTAGAAAAAACTAAATCGAATAGGAAGACTCCAAGAAAATAACCAAAAACGACATCAGTCGCATTATGCGCACCACGATAAATTCGGCTTAAAGCGACTAAAAGTCCCCATAAATAGGAAAATAATTTTATCAATATTCTTTTTTTCTTATCTATATAGATTAAAGGAAAATAACTAAGGCAAATTATTCCTAAGGAATTCATCGTATGACCGGAAGGAAAGGAAAAACAATCGTCAAATTTTACTGATGCATTAACTTTTTCAATATCTATTGCATATTTAGAAAAGCTCCACCACCCTTGAGGTTGATAAAAAGGGAGCCAATGAGCTTCAATTTCTTCCCCTACATAAATTTTAGCCAAAAATCTATA
This sequence comes from Bacillota bacterium, assembly GCA_003512585.1. Lineage (GTDB taxonomy): Bacteria > Bacillota_I > Bacilli_A > RFN20 > CAG-826 > Alloenteromonas. Next base: position 1,949 of record DOQE01000139.1, read on the forward strand.
ACGAGGCCTAAACCAAAAAACCTTGAATAAATTCATGCAAACCCAGATAGCTAAATATAGAATGATCACGCAAAGGCAAACGTTAAATAATTTTTCTTTATCCAAAGACCATTTAGAAGAAATAAAAGCAAATGGCAAAGTCAAAATAGCATAAGGCAAGGCAAATAAAACAATATAGCCGTAATTTAAGTCTAAAAAGAAGATTCCATTAACATAGCTTCTAATTTGCCCTCCCCCATATAGGCAAGAAATTAATATCGATAGAAAAAACAATACCCCATAGATAATTGAAGATTTCTTCCTTTCTGAATTTCTATTTAGAAAACAATAAAAAGAAGAAAAGCAAAACAATAACTGAAAAAATAACTCTCCTACCATTTCAAAAACTTGACCAAAGGCGTTACTTGGGTCAAATAAAGAAGCAGAAATTTGAAAATCGAAGAAGCAAACAACGATAAATGTTATTAAGCAAAGGGGATAAATAATAATTCTTTCTAATTTACTCATTTTCTTTTAAATAATAAAAGAAGAAAGAAATGAAAACCACTTAAAATTGGATAAATCAAAAAAAGACCCATAAGGATAACCAAATGGGTCTAAAAAAATTCAATAATCAATAATTATTTATTGAAGCGGAAAGCTTTGATGCCAGGATAAGTTGCATTTTCGCCAAGTTCT
>DOQE01000045.1:0-1605 GCA_003512585.1 Bacillota bacterium
CTTCCTTATAAATTTATCATTTTTTCTAGTAATCATAGAAGATAAACTTAACGAAACGTTTACTTCTTCTAATGTCAAGGAGCTATATTTGGTTTCGAATTCGTCGTTATTAAGTAGCAAGTTAAAATGAGGGAAGGCGGAAGTATAGATTTGCAAGGCACTTGAAGTAGTAAATAGTTTTAGGCCAATTTTTTCTCCTTCCAATATGGCTTTAGGAATTGCATAATCATTTTCATCCAAAATAAAGCAATGATCGTAGCCTTGATTTAGTCTTTTTTCACCTAACTCTTTATTTAATATATCTTCCCCGATTTTCTTTTTATTTCTAAAATCAAAAACCTTATCTACATCTTTTATTTGCTTAGGTATTAATTCTTCATCATAAATTACGACCTTAGAAGACTCCAGCTCTAGAAAATGGGAAAGGATATTTCCCTTGCCGTTTAAATTAAAATAAGAATGATTGGTTATATTAACAGGACAATCTAGGTTTGGAACTAATTCATAATAATATTCTAGAATAGGTTTATCCTTAAAAATTTTATAAGTAATCTTTGTATCAATATCTGCCTCAAATTTTTCTTTTTTACCTTTAAATAGATAAGAAAAAACAATAATAAAGCATTCTTTCTCTTCTTTTATTTGGTAAAGAAAAGGGGCAAATGCAAAGCAAATAGAACCCGAATGAAGCGAATTGTTTCCTTCATTAAGGTCTAATTTATTTTCTTTACCGCCGACTAAAATAATTCCATTTTTTACTCTTCCAGCGATTGGCCCAATGGTTTTCCCATAATACCCTCCGTTATTTCCTAAATAGATTTGATAATCCTTTGGCCTAGAGATTACTTTGGTATTTAAATATGTAATATCAACAATCCCGGCCCCAATGGAAGAAAGAGTTACTACGAAGCCATTTTCGTTATCAAAAGTTATAAAATCGCTTCCGAAATGTTTTTGGTCATTAATTTTCATACCTTCCTTCTCCTATTTCTTTAATAAATTTAGCCAAACTAGCAATATCGAATATCTTAGGGACTGGGTATAAAGGAATTGTTTCTTTATTTGCTAGCAAGGCTAAATCCATGGCTTTATTTTCATCAATTTCCAAATTCAAAGGAGATATATCGCATTTTTTTAGCAAAGAGGAAATATATGCTTCTAAAGAAATATCAATTCCAAGAATTTCTTCTATTTGTTTCTTTCTTTTTTTAATGGTACTGCCATATTTTGGCAAAATGTATAAAAGAGAATGGATAACCGCTAAACCGTGGGGGATATTATATGCCCCGCCTAAGGCATGACCTATAGAATGGGCATACCCTACGTAAGCTCGAGTAAAACTTAGCCCAGCGTAGTAAGAAGATAAAAGCATATTCATAGCACTGGAATAATCGCTTCTATCATCAATGAATCCTAAAAAGTTATCTTTGAATAGAAGCAAACTCTTTTTCGCGTTTTTTCTAGTACTATAACTACCTCCTTTTGAAATAAAAGACTCAACGGCATGAGTAAATGCGTCTAGCCCGGCACTAGAGGCAACCTCTTTCGGCAAAGAAGATAAAAATGCCGGATTAAAATAAATAAAATCAGGTAATATACGAGGCG
>DOQE01000045.1:1665-16590 GCA_003512585.1 Bacillota bacterium
ATCTTTAATAACGGATACTAAAGTGGCCTCTGATCCAGTCCCGGCCGTAGTAGGAGAAGCCACTAAGGCAACTTTATTTCTTTTTACTTTTAATAAGCCAAAAAAAGGCTTACTTTTATTTGCGGATATGGCCTTAATAGCCTTAGCTAAATCTAAAATCGAACCGCCACCTATTGCAAAAATGCAATCACAATCATTTTCCTTGAAGGATAAATAGCCTTCTTTTACCATTTCTACACTTGGTTCAGAAGAAGAAGAAACATAAACAAAAACATTCAAATGAAATTTCTCTAACGTATCCTTTATTTTTAGTTCATACCCTCTTTTTTTAATGTTTGGTCCAATTAATAAAAAAACCTTTTTATAACGCTTTGATAAGTCAAAGCAAAGATGAGACAATTCTTTTTCTCCCTTATAGACAAGCTGTTTCTTACTTAGCAAAAAAATAGAAGCAACTTTCATAAAAAATTGATAGATCCTAATGCATATTCTTTTCATAAAAATGGTGCCACAATCCTTAATAATCCCCAATAACTTTTATTTCTTTTATGCCATTTCTCCCAGGTAGATAATTTAATTTCATTTGATAAAGAAATAGTATCAAGGAAATCTCTTTTCATATCCTTAATGGAAGAAGAGCCAACAATAAAAGTGCCGTTTTCCAAATGAAGGAATAAACTCCTATAATCTAAATTAATCGTTCCAACAGTTGCGGCTTCATTATCACAAATGAACATTTTCTCATGGACAAAGCCTGGGGTATATTCAAAAATCCTTACCCCATTACTTAATAATTTCCCATAATAAGACCTAGTTAAATTAAAAACGGCTTTCTTATCGGGGATATGAGGGGTCAAAATTATAATTTCTACTCCTGCTTTAGAAGCGGCAATCAAAGAATTTTCCATCTCTGAATCCACAATTAAATAAGGGGTAGCAATATAAAGGGTTTTATTGGCCCTTTGAATTAATGATAAATATACCCTTTCCCCGACTGCTTTTGAATCAAAAGGTAAATCACAATAGGGTTGGACTAATCCATTAGTAGGCGGATAACCGCCAATTTCAGAGATATAAGTCGAAGAAGAATAATACTTTTTATCGATGTTTTCTTTAGGAGAATAATTAAAAACATAATTAGAGAGAAACATCATGGTCAAAGAAGTAACTGCCTTCCCCTTTAATAAAATCCCATTGTCTTTCCAATGGCCAAAACGATTGATTCTATTAATATATTCATCGGCTATATTAAATCCGCCAGTAAAAGCCGTATGTCCATCTATTATAATCATCTTTCGATGGTCCCTATTATTTTGCCTAACATCTATTAAAGGACGGAACGGGTTGAATTTATGGCACTTTATCCCCTCGGATATAAGTTGCTTATCGAAATTTATCGGAGCCACTGAAATTGAGCCAACATCATCATAAATAATCCTTATATCCACCCCTTCTTTAACTTTTTCTAATAAAACCTTATGAATCTGATCCCAAAAAAATCCATTTTTTTCAATTATAAAAAACTCGATAAATATATAATGCCTTGCTTTTTTTAGCTCATATAAGATGGGATCTAAAATTAAATCGCCAAGAGGGAAATAGCTAACGGAAGTATGGTCAAAAATACCTCCGCCACGAGTTGAAAACAAGAAATTAGATAATGGTAAATATTTAGGATAGAAACTAGATAAAAGCTCAATGGCCTTTTTTTCGCTTTCTTCTTTTTCTAATGGCTTAATATAACGATTAACCAAGGCCTTTTTTCTTTTTGAAGTCTGCTTATTTGCAAAAACTATATACATTAAAGCCCCAAGCAACGGCAAGCAATTAACAACCCAAATCCAGACAATTCTATATGCATCGGGAGAAGAAGAGTTAATAATATAACTAGATAAGACCACGTTTAGGAAAAAAGTCAAAGCCAAAATAACGCCAAATAGAGTTGCATGTTTTTGGGAATAAGTAGATAAGTAGACAAAAGCAAAAATAGCTAGAGCAAATTGAGTAAGAAGCAAAAGTCCAATTATTAGTTTTGGCCAAAAACCGGGTTTAAAAAACGTTTTCATTGTTTTTCTTCTTTAAATAAGAAAAATAATCTTTGCTAGATAAATTATTTTCCTTTAACATGAACATAAAAGCTTTTAAGCATGCATTTAAATTATTGCTTTTATCAATAAAGTTCAATATTTCCTTTATTTCTTTCTTATCGATTTTAGAAGAATAAAAACGGATGGCTTTTTTTAAGGACAATAGTTCCCTATATTCATCGCTAGAAATCTTTTCTTTTCTTTCGTTTGAATAAATCAAGGCTTTTTCAAAAGCTTTTAAATCAAGAGGATCAACATTATTTTCTTTTGCTTCCTCTAAAAGAAAATAACGTCCTTCGATATTCTTATTAAATCTAAGCGGAACAATTTCTTTGCCTAAAGCAATGATAAGCGAAGTAATTTTATCTTTAGAAACAGAATACACGGGGCTTAAAAAAGATTCTATTTTGACTTTTCCATCATATTTGGAAGCTAAAATATTATTTAAACTAGAAGAGAGATTTTTTTCTTTTAAAAAACTGCCTCCGGGAAAATGAAAACTAGACAAAGGAAAACCATCTTTGTCTATTTCGCGAACAAAAAGAGCTTTTTTATAACTAAGCAAGGCCAAACCGACATAATCAACTTGTTTTACCTTTACTTTTTTCATACCTACTTATTTTAAGTAGAAATTAACAAAAAGTATAGACTGACTAAACCTTATAGCAACATGAGCAATACTTTTTCTTTTCTCCGAATGGAGTCCCATCATGGTCGACTTTCTTGCAATAACAATTAATATTATCAACATCTAGATTTAGCAAAAAAGAGAACAAATCCAGATATTCTTTTTTAGCCTTTTCCATTAAATCAAAAATGGAAGAAGCATGGACTTCTCCACTACAAGGGTCTTTCCATTCATTGTGTTTTAAATTTAACACATCGATATAATCTAATCTTTTATAAAAATGAGGATAAGACATTGCATAGGCAAGGGAGTATTTCCCAACCACCCTAAACAAGAGTCGCTTAATCCCACTCCTAGAAAAAAGAATTTTTTCGATATGAATAAAATCTAAAACCGATTCTTTATACGTTTTAATATCTAAGTTAGGGTCTTTAAAAAGAGTAAATAGATTAGAAACGCCATTTAAATTTATGTTTTTCAAATTGATTGTTTTCCCAGGATTAGTATATTTGCCCGTTGCTTTTGATAAATTGATATCGAGTAAAGATTCAAAAGACCCATGACAATATTTATATTTAGAATCTAATTTGCCTTCCTTATTAAATCCAGAACGGTAGAAAACATATGGGTGCACATTTTTGTCTAAACAATAATGCAAAAATAAGCCATAGACAAAAGATGATAATTTTTTATCTCCATTCGCTTTTTCTAGCATTTTTAAATAAACGGGTGCGATATTTTGATGATGTAGCTTTTCCCCCACTTCCCAAATTTCTTTATAATTTATAGGTCTTCCTTTTTTTAAAATGCCACGATAAAAGAAAGGATCGGGACCTTGAGTTCCAAGCAAAAAATAATCTTTATCTACTCCATCTAAGCAAGAATAAACATCTAAAGCGAATATATAGTGGGTCAAAGCCGCTGGCATTATTCTTCTTCTCCTAAAGCTTCCAAGCCTTTCTTAAAGTCGGTCTTTTTATTTCTTACATTTTTAACAAACATAAAAATAACTAAGGAAACGCTAGCCATAGATAGTCCATAAATTGGCAAGAAAGCAAAATCTAGGTTTGGGGAAAGAATCAAACTTCCCAATAGAACCGGAGTAACGGTTTGGGCGGCCATGGAAGAGGCATAATAAAAACCAGTAAATTTTCCAATTTTTTTATTCGAGCATAATTCAACAACCATCGGGAAGGAATTAACGTGAACCAAAGACATGCCAAATCCTTTTAAACCCCAAACAAAATATAAATATAATGGGAAGGGGTTATATTGACCTGCCGCTGGAGTATTTACCGGGATTGAATAAGAACAAATTGTCCATAGCAACAAGGAGGCAACAGTTATTCCTAGCCCAATAACAACCGTCCATTTCCTTCCGATTTTTGAAGCGATACTCCCTCCAAATAGGAAGCCTAGCACCGAAGCGGCTCCGCCTATGATTATGGTAATCATCATTTTTGAAGAATCGCTAAGCAAATGATATTGGGTGTAATTAACCATGAAAGTGCCAATCCCATTATCAGACATAAACCAAAAGAATTCGGCTCCTAAAATCAAAAATAACATAATTTTATTAGCCTTAGTTAATGGGACATCTTCTTCCCCTTCTTTGATTTTATCTTCGATTTCGGCTTCCTTTTCGCCTAATTCCATATCTTCTTTTACTTCCTTTTCTATCTTGTTTTCATTAATCAAAAAGAAAAGAACCAAAGCAGAGACAACCATTAAAATAGAGCCAACTAAAAAAGGAATTTCAATAACCCAAATATTTAAATACTTGCTTCCCCCTACTTTTAAATAGGAAGAAAGGGAAAAGAAAATGCCAAGAACTGTAGCAAAAGCCCCGCCAATGTAGCCCATTATATTAATAATGCCGTTTGCTTTGCTTCTAAGCGGCTTAGGGGTTATATCAGGCATTAAGGCAACGGCAGGATTTCTATACATCATGGCAAAAGTGACAACGATGAACATACAAGATAACACGCCAGCTAAATTGTTATAATGAAAAGCAACTGGAATAAAAGGGAAAGCAATCGCACAAACAAAAGTCCCAACTAGAATATAAGGCATTCTTTTGCCGATAGGAGTTTTAGTCTTGTCAGATAAATGGCCAAAAATAGGCAATAATATCAAGGCAGCCAAATTATCAATTGCCATCATAATACCAACTAGATATTGGACCGACTTTGCTGTCGATCCTGGGATGGCCTTAGTAAATAACTCAGTCAAAAATGTTGGACACCAAGAATCATAGACTTGCCATAACAACAAAATGCCAAAAAAGGCAAATCCAATAATAAAGGTACGTTTATAATTTAGTTTTAGTTTTTTTGTTTCATTATTTTCCATGCTTTATTTCCTTAACTTAAAATATCCTAATCTAGTAAAAGAGAAATTTAAAGCAACTTTAGAAAATGGCTTAGATTAAGCCACATTAATTAAAGCAATTTATTTAAGCAAGCCTTTATATGTATCTAAAATTATTTCCTTTNNTTTCATCAAACATAACAAGATCTCCTTTGCGCCAATATTATATCATGCATAAAGTAAAAAATGGACTTCATCGTCCATTTATTTCCTTTAATTTTTCTTTATCATCGACTTCTTTTACTAGGTACATTTGTTTGCCATTTTCATAAGGAAGATCTTGACTCATGCCGTATTTTTGATTGGTTTTAGTAATTTTTACTAGAAGTCTATCATCATAAATCCCGCCGAATAAAACATTATTAAAATAAAGCAAAAATTCGCCCATCATCTTTTTGCAAGTAATGTTTCCTAGCAAATCTAATTGTTCCAAAACATAATCTTTATAATCGTTTGTCGTTGGCATAAAAGTTACCTTATTTTTGAAAAATCATTCCTTTTAAAGTATTTATCTTCCCTAAGCATTCTTTTTGCTTCCATTTTGTTTAAAAAATAAGAAACCCTTAAAGACAATACATATATTTTCAAATCCAGCGGAGCTATTATTGATTTTTTTCTAGGGAAGAAAATATAGCAAAGATATAAAAATAAATTTGCTACTATTAAGCCCATTAAATAAGAAAGACTATAAAAAGTCTTGAAATCAAGGAAGGACAAAGGCAAATAATTAAGAACGAAGGCCAATGCAAGATAAATAAATAAACCTAAAAAATTAAACCATATCTTAGAATGATTCTCATTTTTTAAATACTTTCTAGACCTAAAGAATAAGTAGATCGTATATAGAAGAAGCAAAGAAAAGAAAACAAAGAAAGAAATAGACGAATTAAAGAAGAAGCAAGTAACGGCCCCGAAGGAAACAAATAATAAAGAAAGGATAAGATAAATCAGGCTGCTTTTCTTTTTAATAGAGAAAGAACAATAAAAACACAAAAAAAGGAACAAAGGCGATACAAGACAAAATATAGCAAAATAATAATTAAATGAAGTCGATATAGATAAAGCAAAATCAATATTTAAATAAATACCCCCAAAGAAAATAAAAATAGGCAAAATAAAACTAAGTAACAAAGAAGTCTTTGATAAGGAAGAATGGAAATATTTAATTTTTGTTTTTCTAAATGGCATAGCCATTTCATTTGTCTTTTCATTTAACCCTTTATAATCAACAAAAACCGGCAAGAAAGTAACAAAGCAAAGAGCAAAGCCTTTTGTATCGCAAGGGAAGAAATAGGTGGATTCAGTTAACCCATGAAGTGAAAAAACGATAAACATTAAAATAAAAAGAAAAGAAATACTTTTTTTATTACACATATTCTTTATGGCCTTGAATAAGAAGGCAAAATAGAAAAAAGCAACGCAAAGCAAACGGATAATTCCACCGCTAGCAAAAAGTTGAAGCAAGCCATTATGGGCATAAAAATAACCACTTTGGAGCGGGGAAAAAGCATTGGCCAACAATAAGTTGGGCGTATATTCGCCAATGCCGAATATAATTCTAGACGGCTCCGCCAACAGAAACGAAAGCAAAGCTTTCCAAATTAACGTTCTTGATTCTAGCGAAGGCACGTTTGCAAAATCAAAAGACAAAATAAAATTATCATATAGCTTAGAAAAAATTGAATTATCGCCGAATACATTAAACGCGCCAAAACAAACCAATAATGTCGGAAGGCCAATAACCAAGATAGAGCAGATTATTGTTTTTATAGGACGTCTCTTTATAGTCAAAATAAACCTATAAAGCAAGAAAATAAGCAAAAATATGCTAGAAAGAACAATGGATGTTTTTGAAACAACAAAATAAAGCTCTACATAAAAAATAAGCATTATAAAATAATGAATGAAACAATGTCTTCTACACTGCAAAAAGCCACAAGAACAAATACCTAATAAAAGCATTGCCCCAAATGTATTCCTATTGTTATAAAAGCTTCCCACAAAATCAGATGACGTTAATAAGTCTTCTTTATTAAAGTATTTTACATACACGTCCCATTCAAAAACAAAACTCCAAGCAATTGAGAAAATAGCAACAAAAACAATTCCAAAAAATATAAAAGAGAAAGAAGAAGAACTTTTTATTAATTTTGGATAAACGGCAAAAATCATATAGGCATAATGAATTGCTAAGCAAAAAAGAAGCCCGTATCTTATTTTTTGAAAAATATCTAAACCAAAAACAAAAGAAATTATATTATTTTCGCTTGTTTGCATTGAAATAGAAGCGTTAGAAGGAAAAGTTAAAATGCCAATGCAATTACCTAGAAGGCAAACAAAACAAACTAAAAAAGGGGCAATGTCCAATTTTATTTTTTCATATTTATGGACAAAGAAAAGCAAAGAAATGTTCGATAATACGGCAGCAACAAAAACCATATAAAATTCGAAATTGTTATTAAGGACAAAACTTTCCTCATTAAAAAAAGCAACATTTTCTAGCACATAGCAACCTAAAACTGCATTGAGCAAAATCGCAAACATATAAAGAAAACGTGGCTTTGCTTGCAATAAATAAGAGACTTCCTTTTTTATATTGATTTTTTGCATAAAGAAAACTAAAACTAATCAAAGAAAAGTAATATCAAAGTAGATGAAGAAAACAATTAATAGACGATAACAGTTCCATCCTCTTTTACTTCAATTTGACCCCCTGTCTTTATCGAATTTAAAAAATCATCGCCTAAATTATCAATGGCAATAAGCGGCACATTATTCCAAACTCGAGAAAGTATAATGCCGCTGGCGGCAAGAGGATCAATAGAAGAGGCAAATAGCCAAGCGGTTGGGGCAATTCCCCTACTAGCAACAGTTTGAATAACCATGCCTCCCGTAGTCGAACCAATTGTCATGGGCAAGCATAAAGCCTTGCCGGTGATATTGACCCCAAATAATTCTTTATTATTTTGATCGGAAACAATTACTTTTTTGCAATTAGAATTCAAAGCGCTTTTTTGAAAGGAAGCAAGCGTATTGAATCCTTGATGAGTAACAACGGCTTCCCCTTTATAAGTTCCACCAAAAATAACTCTACCAGTAAATGTTTTCATTATTATTTGTCCTCCTTTTTATTGGATAAGATTGAAACTACTTCCTCATCTTTATAATACCTAGAGAAAGTATAGGTACGTAATTTATTGGAATTGGTCATCAATCTTTTGGCGCCGCATAAGGGGTTATCCGCATACATTAAAGGACAAATGCAACTAACATGGGCACCCATGGATGTTAATGTTTTATATTGAGGCAGTTTCTTAAATTCTTCTCTAACGCCTGGAGAGGTAGTAAAGACAGTATCGATATATAATTTTTTCCTATTGGTTTCTTTTAAGGCCTTTTCTAAAGTATTGGTCCAATCGATCAATTGTTTTAAAGTCAAATGCGGACAGCCAATGAAGCAGCGATATGCTTTTTTGTTTTTCTTTTTCCACATGATTGGATAGGATTTATAAACCCTTTCCATCTCATCATCATCGATTATATATTCCTTATACCCCTCTTTAAGAAGCGATGCGCCTTGTTCTTTTGCTTCTGGGGTGATGTTTTCAATATGATATAATCCAACTGCCCCATTAGAAGCCGAAGCGGCGCCAAAATCCTTTAGATAAGAAATGGTGTCTTCATCTGGCAAGTCCTTTAAATATTTATCTAGTCCAACTACATAAGGGACTTGATCCATGACCTTCATGCCAATGGCCGAACCTAAGATTTGGGCTTCTGGTTTCTTAGTTGTTTTAATAATTATTTTCCAAGTGGCTTTTCTTCCTTCTTCAGTGAGGAATCCAAATTCAGGGGCTTTTCCTAAAATCGTGCCAAATAATTCCAAAACACCGGAATTCCTATTGCATTTGGCACCTAAAACCGAGTTTGCATAGACAACCGCACTACTTTCAGCCCAGGAAATAACATCGCCTTTTTTAGGCGTATTGCCCATTTCTTTTAAATAACAAGTGCAAGAAAAAGCATCCTTATTTGATAAGCCAACTTTACTTAATTGCTCTTCATATTGTTTTTGTTTGCCATAAATTATTTTTTTAAAGACAAATTTTTCTAGTAAATTGGCCGAACATTGGTCAAATTCCATTGGCCTAGGATCGGCAGTAAAACCATTAGGCGCTTTTAGCCCTGCTTGAATTAGCTCATCCATTAAAGGATAAATCGGTTTAAGCATCGAAATGCCAAAGCTCGTAACCAAATGACCTTGCTTATGGGTTAAGGGAACTAAACGCTTAGCTCCAAAAATATCCCCATAGCGAACAAGGCATTCCATCATTTTCCTTTTTGTTTCGCCTTCTTTTCCTTGAAGAATATTTTTTTCTTCATCGGTAAGTATCATTTTCGGTTCGTACATGATTTAATCCTTTCTTTTTATTTAAGCAAACAATTCGCCGTCGCTTCATTGGTGGCGAATGGAATATCATAAACTGCGGCAATTCTCATCAATGCCTTTACATCTGGATCGTGTGGTTGGGCTTGAAGGGGGTCCCAAAAGAATACAACGAAATCTACTTGTCCAGTCGCGATTAATGCCCCTATTTCTTGATCTCCACCCATTGGGCCAGACAAATATCCTTTAACCGAAAGACCTGTTTTTTCGCTTATTAACGAGGCTGTATGTCCGGTTCCAATTAAATCAAATTGCTTTAATTTATCTAAATTAATCAAAGACCAAGCTACTATATCAGCCTTTTTATTATCATGGGCTATTAAAGCCATTACTTTTTTCTTTTCCAGACAATTAAGTATAAAGCAAAAAGAGAAATAACACCTATATATATTTAAATCAAAACAAAGTTTTATCATTTAAAAAACAAATAAAATAACTCCTATCCAAGTTGGCTAGTAACGTCGATAAAACATTATTAAAAACATTATCAATTTGTTTTAAAATATTTTTGTATGAAAAAATTATTAAAAATTTTTGTCGCTTTATTGCCGTTTTTATCTTTATCGATTTCTTTTAATTCAAACGAAAACGAATTCATTAGATTTGAACCTATTGCCAAAAAGGCAACTACTGTTGACGATTATTTTTCCGATATTGATGCTTTTTCTTTATCTAGGGAGCAATTGTTTAATAAATTGCAAAGCAAAGTATGGGATGGATGGAAAAGACAATCTTATGACGCTTTAGATAGCGCTTTTATTGAGACGGATTTTGTCAATGGTTATTTAGTCGACATCTATTCCAATACATCTAGATTAACGCCATCGTCAACCGGAAATTATAAAAATGAAGGGGATACATGGAATAAAGAACATCTAATACCGAAATCCTGGTGGGGTGGTAGTAAAGGCGGTCCAAACGGCGAAGGTGGCGACATGTTTAATATGTATCCCACCGATGGAAAAATAAATGGGATGAGAAGCAATTATGTTTTAGGGGAAACTTCAAATCCAACAAACACTTCCAACAATGGGTATTCTAAATTAGGGCCTTCCTCTTTCTCTGGTTACGATGGAATTGTATTTGAACCAAACGATGAATGGAAAGGCAATATAGCAAGAAGCTATTTCTATTTTGCCTTAAAATATGTTACGTATACGAATTCTTCTTACACGGAAGGGAACGGAAAAGACGTTTTTAATAAAACCGGGACCTATGGACTTACGGATTATTCGACTAGCCTTTTCCTAAAATGGAATAAACATTTGGAAAAAAGCCAATATGAAAAGGAAAGATGCGAAAGAGTTTATAAAATCCAAAATAACAGAAACCCATTTATTTATCACCCTGAATGGGCCGATTATATTTGGGGGAACATACCTTTAACTAAAATTGAGCCTACCTCTTTATCGATTTCTCCATCTTCATTAAGATTAAAGCAAGGGAATAGTCACCAATTAGTCTGCACGGTTACTCCATCTAATGCGAGTAATTCAATTATTTGGACAAGTTTAAATAATGATATTGCAACGGTTTCAAATAATGGGCTAGTCGAAGCTAAATCAATTGGGAAAACCAATATAAAAGCAACCAGTACCTTAAATGCATCAATTAACGCTTCTATAGAGATAGAAGTCCATAACGATAAAATAAAAATAGAAGGGATTTCTTTGCCTGATTCAATTGATTTAAAAATAGGCCAAAGTAAAAATATTGACGTCTCTTATATACCGTTAGATACCGAGGAAAAAGGATACACGTTATCAATAAATGACGATTCAATTGCCCAAGTAATTTCAAATAATACCTTGTTAGGACTAAAAGAAGGAATTGCAACTTTAACCGCCACTTCTTCAATAAACACTTCAATTAAAGCTAGCACAACTATAATAGTCCAAGAACAAAAAGGATTTAACTTAGCCAAGCAAACATCCGATCTAGAAGATGGCGACTCCTTGATAATAGCCTATCCGGAGAAAAACGTAGCCGCTGGTTCGTTTAAAGATAAATATTTGCAAAGTGTCTCCGCTTCTTTCTCGTCTAATAAAGAAAAAATAGAGGCCCCTTCTAACGAGATTGAAATTTTTACTTTAGAAAAAAATACCAATTCTTTTTCCTTTATTAATAATGCTAAGCAAAAATTGGGGGCCTCTTCTTCTAAAGCGCTTCAGCTAAATAACGGGGAAACAAGTTGGACAATCCAAATCAATGAAGGCAAAGCCATAATTAAACCTCTTTCTGTATCCCAACCACTTTTATACAATATAAAATCGCCTAGATTTAAAACATACAGTAAGGCAGACGATAGCCTTGTTTATCCTTCTATTTATGTTAGCAAGTCAACTTCAAATTTAGATAAAACAAATGCCTTGCTTTATGTATCCGCATTTTTAAAGAAAACAGGACAAGAATGTTTATTAATGAATGTTACTTTAAATACTTGGAACGATTTAAAAAGCGAATATGAATCATTAAGCGAAGAAACAAAGTCTTATATAAAAACAAATTATTCTAGTGAAGAATTAAGCGAATTTAGGCAACGTTACGAATTAATAATAAATAAATATGGTTATGGAGATTTTATTTTTGATATAACGCCTACTAGTATTGTCTATTCTAAAAACAAAAATAGCGGCAATTTATTGCCCATAACAATATTGACTTCCATAGCTTCCATATGCCTAATTTCTATTACTATCATAATAATTAAAAAAAGAAAAAAGAATTAATGAAAAATTAATGAAAATAAGTGAAAACTATTGTTTGTAAACAAAAAATAATAAAAATTTTGAAAAAGAAAAATGCCCATTTATTGGGCTTTTTTTATGAAAGCGTTTTCAGTAAGCGTTTACAGAAACCGTTTACATTTTCAAAACCCTTGAACTAAGAAAAAAGCCGATTATATTAATGTTGCTTTAAGAAATTAAGGCAAATAGAAAAACAATTAGGAGGATAAAAAAATGAGTGAAATGGCTTATACTGAAAAACTAAGAGAAATCGCAAACAAAGGACCTTTATTTGAAGACGAAGGGCAAGAAAATAAAAACAACGACAATAGCGAGAAATTAAATTTCGTTAACGCCGGAATGGCTTCATATATATTATAATAACTTACTTCATTCTCTTATCCTCCCTGATATAAAAATCAGGGATTTTTTTATTTAAAAAAAGATTTTTAAATCTTTCTTAGCTAAAGAAAATTCCAAATATATAGATCCATAATTTTAATAATGAACATAAAAATATATAATAATAAAGAAGAAAGCCATGAGTAGGCTAGATGCGTAAAGTGCTATTGGATGGGAGGTTGCCAATAGACGAAGAGAATAACTCGCGGTATCTAGTCGCAGCCGCATGGGCTAATACTTTCTTTATATGCCTCCCAGAAGGGATAACCTATGGGAAAATTGACAATTAGGCGCATCGTTAACGATGGAATGCTTGCTGGGGTCTATGTTGTTTTAACTTTTCTTTCCTTTAATGTTGGAAATTTAAAAATTGGGCTAAGTTCCTTAGCCATTGTATTGACATGCTTGCTATATGGCCCACTTGATGGAGCCATTGTTGGTTTATTAGGAGCCACGTTAAACCAATTTAGGACATATGGCTTTACTTTAACTACCCCTATTTGGATAATCGCCCCCGCCTTAAGAGGCTTAATAATTGGCATATTTGCCTTTTTATATAAAAGAAAAGAAAAAGATCTAATCGATAATACATTAATTTATTTCTTAGTCTTGATACTTGCTTCTTTTGTTACTACTTTAGCAAACACATTGGCCTTATATCTAGATGCATTAATAATTGGATATAGTTATACTTTCCTTATTCTAGAATTGCTATCTAGAATAGGACTGGGATTTTTCACTTGCTTAATAGTAGGTTTATGTTGCTTGCCTCTATATAAAGCCTTGAAATCAATAACAAAGTAATAACAAGGATAAAAAATGAAAATAATTAGCTTTAACGTTAATGGAATTCGTGCCATTTTAAAAAAAGGATTAGAAGAAACCTTAAACAAACTTGATGCCGACATTATTTTTTTACAAGAAACGAAGCTTTCTAATCTAGATTTTGGCCAAGATGAACAATTTTTAAATACAAAATACAAAGGCCACTTTACTATATCTAAAGAAAGGAAAGGATATTCTGGCGTGGCGTTTTTAACAAAGCAAGAACCTTTATCAATCCATTATGGGCTAACTAATAACGAATATGATAACGAAGGAAGAGTCATTACTTTAGAATATCCTTCATTTTATCTAGTCGGAGCCTATGTCCCTAATTCAGGAGAAGAATTGATAAGGCTTCCATTTAGAGAAAAATTTGAAGAAGAAAAATTTAATACTGCTTCAAATAACATGACAAAAGATTTTATAAAAGCAGAGAAGATTTTAGCTTTTTCTAATCCAATTATGAATTTTGCAATTCATTTATCAAATATTTTAGTTTGCTCTATTGGATCATTATTAATTTATCATACTGCAACAGTAAAAAATGATGAAATTATTTATACAGATTTATCAGTAGGTCAATTATCAGCTTTACTTACTTATGGAGTACAAATATTGATGTCATTGATGATGATTTCTATGATTATTGTAATGCTTGCTATGTCTATTGAATCTATTAGACGTATTGCTGAAGTGTTAGATGAAGATTCAACTATTAAAAATCCTGAAAATCCTATTTTTGAAATTAAAGATGGATCGGTAAGTTTTAAAAATGTTAGTTTTAAATATTCTTCTAAAGCTGAAAAAGATACATTATCTAATATTAATTTAGAAATTAAATCAGGTCAATTTGTCGGTATTATTGGATCAACAGGTGCTGGTAAAACATCATTAGTTAATTTGATTTCAAGATTATATGATGTTAGTGAAGGTGAAGTTGATGTTGGTGGAATTAATGTTAAAGATTATGATTTAGATACATTAAGAAATAACGTTTCAGTTGTTTTACAAAAAAATGTATTATTTACTGGATCTATTATTGAAAATCTTCGTTGGGGTGATAAAAATGCAACATATGAAGAAGTGGTAGCCGCTAGTAAAATAGCGCAAGCAGATGAATTTGTACAATCTTTCCCTGATAAATATGATACACATATTGAACAAGGTGGAACAAATGTTTCTGGTGGACAAAAACAAAGATTATGTATTGCTAGAGCAATTTTAAAGAAACCAAAGATTTTAATTCTTGATGATTCTACTTCTGCTGTCGATACTAAGACTGATAAATTA
The DNA here is from genome assembly GCA_003512585.1 of Bacillota bacterium. Classification (GTDB taxonomy): domain Bacteria; phylum Bacillota_I; class Bacilli_A; order RFN20; family CAG-826; genus Alloenteromonas. The sequence continues at coordinate 16,441 of DOQE01000045.1, forward strand.
ATTAGAACTGGTTTAAGAAATGATATTCCAGGTACTACTAAAATTGTTATTGCTCAAAGGATTTCTTCTATTGAAGATGCTGACCAAATCATTGTTCTTGATGAAGGAAAAATTGATGCGATTGGTACTCATGAAGAATTATTAAAAAAT
>DOQE01000032.1:0-1533 GCA_003512585.1 Bacillota bacterium
CCTTCATTTAGCTATGGAAATGAACCGGTTAATCCAATTGATCCAACACCAACTCCAGATTCTAAACCCGAGGAAACTAGCAATTTATCTTTTGGCAAAATATTCTCAATTGCGGGGATTGGCGTTGCCTCTATCGAATTGGTTTCTATGGTCGTAATTATCTTTGCGGCCTTAAAAATAAAAAAAGCCAAATAGGCTTGGAAAGGTTTTTATGAAAAACAAAAAAATTCTTCTTGTTTCTCTTCTTGCTTTGTTAGCTAGCTGCGGTGATAACGTTAGCGACAATGCGTCTGCTGACGTTGACACCGAATCTAGCACATTTACTCTTCAAATCTTTACTGGTGGTTATGGCTCCTCGGGCTGGCAATATGCTTTAAGCGAATTTGAAAAGCTTTACGGGGACCAATATACAATAGTTGCCACTATGGACAATAACGTCAATACCGCTTTTGCGGATAGATGGCAAAATGGCAATCCGCCTGATTTTGTATTCCTTGATGGCTCTGGCATTGATAAAGAAAATTGGCTTAGAGAAGGGCTATTAAAAGATTTAAGCACTTGGCTAGAAACGGCAAAAGTCCAAGGAAGCAATACCCTTATTAAGGATGCTGTCGATTCTTCCTATTGGTTAAAATATACCAATTCCGACAATAAGACGATCACTTATGGGGCTCCACTTGTCCTTAATGCCTATGGAATGTGGTATGACCAAACTTTATTTGATCAAAAAAAGTGGACTTTCCCAAATAATTATGATGAATTAAAGGCTTTTGCCTCAAATGCCACTAAAGAAATTAAAAGTATGATTTTCCCAGGCACGGCCGCTGGTTATTTGACCCAAGGCTTATTGGTTCCTGCCTTTGCCGAACTTGACGATAATACTTTTGATCGCATCATGAATTGCCGCGATGCCGATGTTTATACTTCCTCTGCATTTAAGGAAATTCTAACTCGTTTCCAAGATTATATTGCTTTAAACGACAATACGGTTTCCGAATGTCTATCAATGGACCATACCAAGAGTCAAATGCAATGGCTTGCTCATGATGCCGCCATGATTCCAAACGGATTATGGCTCCGTTCGGAAATGGCTAAATTAAATGCAATTCCCGATAACTTCAATATGCATTTTGCCCCATCTCCATTGGTTAAGAATCAACAAACTATCGTTACTTCTTCCATTGCTTGCGGTATTGCTAATCAAGCAAAAAATAGCAAGGCAGCCAAAGAATTTATCTCTCTTTTATATAGAGAAGACGTACAAAAACAATTTGTCTATGCAACCGATTCTCCTTCCGTTATATCTTTAGACCTTGAAAACGATCCAAACGTTACCGATGTTTTAAAATATACTCAAGAAGTCTTTAATAACCCAAATTATATCCATAAAGCCAACAATGGCTCTTGGGGTGGGGTTGACTCTGCTATCAATGAGGAAGTAAAGAAGATTGTCAAGGCTCATTTAGAAGGAACTGACTATAGTGTTGATTCAGCTTGCCAAGCTATTAAAAAAGCTGCCGAGGCCGAACTTGA
>DOQE01000032.1:1600-2633 GCA_003512585.1 Bacillota bacterium
TATGGAACAAGTACTTTCTCGCGGTGAAAGAAAAGGTAAGAAAGCAAATGTTAGTAAAATAATATTTGCTTCTATCTTTTGCTTATTGCCATTTGCTATTTATTTATTATTTTGCGTATACCCAATCATTAAATCGGTATTTGATTCTTTTACCAATTGGAGAGGCTATACAACTAGGAAGTGGATTGGTTTTGCCAACTACGAGAAGGTACTTACCGACCCCGTCTTTTGGAAGGCTGTCGGTAATGACTTTATCATTACGGCCGTTAAAGAGGTTGTGATTATCATTTTGACAGTCTTATTTGCCGTTAGTTTGACTAGATTCCGCTTGAAAAAGCATGAAGTGATCACATATAAGTTTATCTTTTATATCCCGAACATGCTTTCTACCGTTATTATTGGTTCGCTTTGGGGATTTGTCTTCATGAGCGGCGATTCAGGTTTATTAAATGCTTTTCTTTCTTTGTTTAGCAAAGGGTTTGCCGCTGATTGGATTACCGATTATCCTCTTATTTGCATTGGCTTTGTTGCTTCTTGGTGCGGAGTTGGATTATTCATGCTTACCATGATATCTTCCATTAACCAAATCCCTCTTGAACTTTATGAGGCCGCCGATATTGACGGAGCTTCTTCCTGGCAGCAATTGCTTCATATTACCATGCCGGCCGTTTGGCTTGAAGTTACCTTTATGGTTGTTTCGATTTTATATCAATCCTTAGGTGGTAACTTTGGTATCGTAAATGTCTTTACTCCAACTGGCGGGGTTGATAATAATGCCATGGTAATGGGCTTATATGTCTATTTATATGGAACTAGCAGGGGTAGAGTTGCTTTCTCTTATGCGGCTGCTTTGATAATGCTAGTCATTTCGGCTTCTGTTTCTTTGTCGGTTAAAGGCGTTATGAATAAAATCGGGAGGCGTTTTTATGAGTAAGGATAATGGAATCGTTACAAGGCATTCCCCTGAATCAAAAGGCGAGATAATTACTAGATGGGTCATTAGAATATTTCTTCTTATTTGGACTTTATTGGT
>DOQE01000032.1:2648-2862 GCA_003512585.1 Bacillota bacterium
TCGATCATGACTTCTTTTAAAAGCCAAAAAGATTTTATGGGCGGCGCTTTCAATTTCCCTACTGTTTTCTTGATTGAAAATTATGCTACTGCCTGGAAAGAAGCTGACTTTTCCAAGTATTTCCTAAATTCTGTAATTTTATCGGTTGGAACCGTGGCTTTGACGATTTTATTCACCTTAGGGTCAAGCTATGTAATTGCTAAATATCGTTTTA
>DOQE01000099.1:0-6085 GCA_003512585.1 Bacillota bacterium
CTCTATCCAGCTGAGCTACGAACGCATTTGGTGCACTGAATGAGACTTGAACTCACACCGGTTTCCCGATTGGCTTCTGAGACCAACGCGTATACCATTCCGCCATCAGTGCAACTAAAGTATTCTATCCTTACTTATATAAAAAGTCGAACATGGCTTTTAAAACATCCATATCATCGTTTTTAAAATAAGAATAATCGAATTCAATTTTAGAAGAATGAGTAGGAGAGAGTATCTTTCCCTCATTTATCAAGGAAAGAAAATACTTATAAGTAGAAACGCTCCAATAAGGTTGGTGCCCCCTATCTCTAGAAACAAGAATAGAAGCGTTTTTATTCCCTTTGCTTAATTTTTCCATATAAGGGAAAGTCAAATTAAAAGGAACCGTCTCATCTTTATCTCCTTGAATATACATATAAGGTTTATTGGAGGAAGAAGCCAATAAAAATGAATCCTTAATGGCTAAATCACCATATCTTTTTTGTAAGTATTTCCTAATTCCGTTTTCATGTTTTTTTGCAAATGAGGAGGAGGAAGAAAAAATAAAAGAAAGAGATGGAAAGCCAGCTAAAGAAATAGCTTTGGAAACGTTATATTTTTTATCTAGGGAAAGAAAAGAAAGAAAGCCACCCCAAGAATGGCCAATGGAATAAAATGGCAAATTAGGATAAGTATCATTTTCCTGCAAATAAAGAAAGAAAGCATCCATGTCCAAAGTGGCATTAGCCAATGAAATTATGGTTTCTCCTTCTGATTCCATGCACCCCGTATAGTCAAAACAATAGACTAAAAAACCTTGCTTAGCTATTTGGGCAATTTCATAAGAATAGGCAGTATGACCCGCCCCAAGACCATGGAAAAAAATGACTTTGGCTTTGTATGATCCCCTATACTTTTTATCAAAATAAATATGGCCAAAAAGTTTCCATTTATTTGAATAAAAAGAAAATGGTTCTTGATCTATATTAAAAATAACTGGGGATGGGTAATCCAAAAAAGGCGACCCATCGGAACGAAAAGAAAAAGTCTTTTTAAAAACATAGTCAAAAAGCAAATCAGTAAGCATTCTTTTTATAGCCAAATAAATATCCTAATATTCCTTTTAAATATTGCCCATTAGCAAAATATAAAACCAAATAAACAGTTTTCTCCTTAACCCCTTTTTCTATAACAATATTGCGAATGGGAGTCTGTTTTAAAGTATTTTCCATAATGGAATAATTTGGATCTTTTTCCCCTTTAGTTAACGTTTTCAAACCTATCTTAAGCATTTTCTTACCAATAAAAGTGCCTTCTATATCTCCTAATGTTGAATATAAAGTATAGGGCTTGCTTTTAGGATCTTTAACCCAAGGGATTGTATGTCCTAGTAAATTTTCAAAATCATTATCATATTGCAAAAAGCCTTCTTTTCTAGGCAAATAATAAACCGGAATCGAGGTTAATTTAGAAGCAAATTGTTCATTGCTTTTTACGTTAATTTCCGCTTCTGATTTTATATCGATGCAAGAAGTGCATACTTGTATTAAATAATCTCCTCCCTCGACAAGAAATTTCTTTTTATCCTTATCATAAAAAGAAAAACAATCATAGCTAATTTCAAAAGAAAAAGTCTTGGTTTCTTTTCCTTTTAGGCTCAGTTTTGAAAAGTCTACTAAATATCGAAGTGGCTTAAAGACATTTCCTTTTATAGGAGAAACATATAGGCAAATAGAAAGTTCAGAATCGATCTTAGAGATATTGCTAACTTCAATCGTTGCACTTATCTTTTCGTTTTTATCAATTGTTTTTTTAGATAAAGATAATTTCCCATATTTGAACTTGGCATAGCTTAAGCCGTGTCCAAAAGGAAAATTAACATCTTTTTTTGCACTTAAATAATATCTATAGCCTACATATATGGATTCTCTATAAATAGATTGTGTTTCTGTGCCTGGGTAAAAACCAAAAGAGGGCACATCAATTAAATGAATTGGCCAAGATTCAGCCAAACGACCGCTAGGGGAAACTTCTCCTAGCAATACTTTTCTAATGGCTTCCCCGCCTTTTTCTCCCGGCAAATAAGATAAAAGTATCGCTTTGGTTTTTTCTTTGAAAGGAAGTTCAACGGGACTGCCGCAACTTAAGACAACAATTATATTTTGGTTAACTGAATAAATGGAGTCAAATAAACGTAGTTGATTTTCTGGCAATTGCAAATTGGCCCTATCAAACCCTTCGCTTTCTTCTTGCATTGGCAATCCTAAAAACAAAATGACATTTTTGTATTTTGCGGCTAAATCAATGGCTTCTAAAGTCAAATCAGAATCACTTTTTTTATTTAAGTTATACCCCGCTGCAAAAGGAATTTTTTTCTTAGAATAATTTAACAAAGCATCTAAAAAGGAAACGGGTTTTGCGGATAAAACCTTGCTAGAACCACCGCCTTGGTAACGCAACGATCTAGCTAATTCCCCAATCAAGCAGCAAGAAGATAAGCTTTTTAAAGGCAAAACTCCTTCATTTTTTAAAAGAACCATGCTTTTTGTCGCGGCTTCTAAAGCTAAATTTCTTGCTTCTTCTATAGAAAAATCATCTATTCTGTTCTTATTTTCTTTCGCTTTTTGTAGCAAAGAAATAATCCTGTTAGAAGAATCTTCAACCACTTCCTTTTTTAAAATGCCTTTTTTATAAGCCTTGCTTAACTCTTTGTTTCTATTTAAAAAGCAAGGCATTTCAACATCTAACCCTTTATTATGAGACAAAACATAATCAGATGTTCCGCCCCAATCCGAAATTACAACACCTTTATATCCCCAATCGCCTTTTAAAACAGAAGAGAGCAAAGTAGACTCGCAAGCATATTCCCCGTTTATTTTGTTATATGAGCTCATAACCGCCCAAGGAGAACTTTCCTTAACGGCAATTTCAAATGGTTTTAGATATAGTTCAAACAAAGCCCTATCATCAACTATTGAGTCATTTACCATGCGATAATACTCTTGTGAGTTGCAAGCAAAATGTTTTAGACAAGATCCAACCCCTTCACTTTGAATACCTTTTATAAACGAAGAGGCTAATTTTCCAGTAAGAAAAGGATCTTCACTAAAATATTCAAAATTCCTGCCACATAACGGATTTCTTTTAATATTGACTCCTGGAGAAAGAAGCATATCGACTTGATTATGCTTGCATTCTTTGCCAAGCATTGCCCCGATTCTAAAAAGAAGATCCTTATCAAAAGAACAAGCAGTAAGGCAAGGGGCGGGGTAGCAAATAGATTCTTTGCTTAATTTATTATCATCATCGATATTCCTAAGCCCAAGTGGCCCATCTTTCATTCTTAAAGAAGATAGGCCTAGTCTAGGTATACCACGTATATTCCAATAGCCGTCTCCATAAAGAAGAGACAATTTTTCTTCAAGGCTAAGAGAAGAAGATTCCCCTTTATTTCTCTTCGTTCTTTTCGTTATTTTCTGTTTCATTTTTTGTTTCTTCTTTTTCTTCTTCTAAAAGGCCCGGCACGGGATAAAACCAATGGTATATAGCTTCAAAAGTATAGACTAAACCAAAATAAATAAATCCCGATCCAAGCTCCCAATAAACAAAAGAAGATATTCCATTAGCTAATTGATATATAGATAAGCTAGATAAAAACAAAGCCGATGGGATAAGTAAGATTTTATCAAGCAAACAATTCTTGGCCTTTCTTTTTGGAGATAGCAAAATCCAAATTAAATCTATAATAAGGATAAAACCCCCGATGGAAGTTAACCATAAAAATAGAGTTAATCTCCAATCTTTTAATACTATTACTTTTAATAAATTTAAAATGCCAAGGACAATAAAGACTATGGCAAAAAGGGCAAGTTCTATTGAATATATAAGTTTGGCCTTAGTTAATTCATCAAGTTTCTTTTTAATTTTTTCCATAGGAAAAGACTAATTAAATAACAATAAAAAGGCAAGAAATATAGATTAGAATAATAGGCCTTATTACAATATAGATGCATCCTTAATCGGCAAAGATAAACAATTCCATTCAAAATAAATAAAAGACTAAAAAAGAATAAAGAAGACAATTTTATGACATAAATCTTTAACATCTAGTTACATAACGATGTTTTTCATTGCTTTATAAATAAGTAAAATAAAAACCAAGGATAAGCAAATGGTACCAAAAAAAATATTGGATTCTTGGAATAGAGTCAACATTAGAATTGATGATTTTTGTAAAGAGGATAAAGATAATTCATTTCGCCTTCTTTTTATAAGCGATGTCCACATAGGAGCAGAAAGCGCCCACCATATCGAGCAGTTAAAATACTTAAAAGAACTATTGCCATCAAGCAAAATAAATCTTGTTGTCAATGGAGGCGATATAGGTTTAGATGTTGGTGAAGACGATGTTGAAGCTAGAAGAGTAATAGAAGTAACAAAAGAAGCAACCGAATACGATGTACCTTACTTTTTTATAAAAGGGAATCACGATGTTAAACCATCGATTATTGACAATAACGATTTGAACTTAATCCTTAATACATACTTTATTAATAATATAAAAGAACCTACCGGAACCATTATTTTAGATAAAGAAAACGGAGGTGGGTATGGTTATTTTATTAATGAGCTTACTAGTACAAAAGTAATATTCTTAAATACCTGCGAAAACGTTCGTGGTTTCGATATGTCTATAAATCAACTCCATTTCGTTATTGATCAATTAGAAAAAGAAAAAGAAAAAAACATTGTTATCATAAGCCATTATTGTATAAATCCATGCGGGGCGTGGAAACGTTATCCAGAGAAAGACACTTTTGGAATTTCTGCTTTAAAGAAAATCGAATCCTCTTTTGCAAAAAAAGAAAAAGGACAATATGAATGTTTGACTTATGACTTTTCGAAAGCAAAAGGAAATATTCTTTTGCACTTATGTGGTGATTCCCATTTTAATAATCAATCGACTAGCGATGGTTATTTAATAGCCTGTAGGCAAGGCTATGGAGGAGTAGATCCCATTGATATGCCAAAAGACGCGACTTTTGACAAGTTCGACAAACATGAATTATGTAATTTTGATATTTTAGTAATAACTCCAAAAGGCCATTCCAAACTTTTTAGAGTCGGAGCGGGGGAAATGATAAGGGATATCGAAATTTGTTAGAATACATAAGAAACATACCGATATAGCAAGATGGCCAAACTAAGAAAAAGAAATCTTATTCTCTTAAGCAACGACTATAAATGATGTCGATTTTCTTTTTGCCTAAATCAATAAAATAATCTGGAGCAATAGCCACTAAACTTTCCTTTTATATCTTTTAAGCAAAAAGAAATCGCATATTATTTTTAAAAAGCGATACTCAAAAGATAACTTGTTGCATTTTTCCAACCAAAGCAGTGAAAATATCCTGTAGACAAAGACAATAAGCTGCAAAATATATTTATGTTTCTTGATAATTTTTAAAATAAAAAACGATTCCACAATGGAACCGAATTATACTTGGATTAATATCAACCTTAAGTCTAAGAAATTTCAGCGGATAATCAATTTGGTGGACAAAACGATGTTGTAAACGTACCGCCATTATTTCCATTACTGGCCGAGTTCTCGGCATCATTACTAGATGTTCCTCCTTTCCCTCCGCCGTTTCCGTCATCAAAAGACCTATCCTCAACATCATCTGTCGGATAGAAGACGATTTTAATCTTGTCCTTGTAGAGATAGACCTTCTTGACCAATGAATTGATGAGTATCTCCTTGTTTCTCTCCTTGCTGATGTCCAAGAAGGCGAGCGAGATGAGGAATTGATAGCATTGATCTATGGTGATTTGTTTTCTTTTCTTGTTCCTTGCCTTCAATAGGCTCTCCTCGACTTTCGCTTTGTCTTCCTCAAGGGCTGAAATCATGTCGGCGATTGATTTGTTCGCCATTCCGTTTGCCACGGCGTTAAGGCAGTTCTTGAATATTTTCTCGATTTACTTTTCCATATCCTCGAGGATTCTGATTTCATTCCCGTTATTGGAAAGTAGGTTGAAATACTCTGCCGTGCGCTTTGCCACTTTTTCCACGATGTCGGGCGAAAGGACGTAATTCATAGCAGAT
>DOQE01000099.1:6153-10691 GCA_003512585.1 Bacillota bacterium
GACGTTCCGGTATACCCATGGATCAAAGCGCCGCATCCCCCACAATAGAGCTTATAGACCAATGCGTATTGGAAGGGTTTGTTGGAGCTTTCCGATATCATCTTCTAAAACGATGACCTGCCGTCGTTCCTTCTGGTCATCGCCCTGTCGATGTAGTTGTCGATGATAGCGTAACCTTCCTTTTCGGCAAATTGGTTTATGACTCTCGATTGCCCTTTGATGGATTGCTCGTTCTGCCTTTCAGAGGAATACATTGCATAGATCATAGCTATCTTATTTTTCGTTTTCTTCGCCATGCGGAGTCCCTCCTTTTCAAAATCAACCATCATGTACACGTCCTTGATCAATCGGGATGCGTCGCTCATCTTCTCGAACACGTGCCTGTTGCTCATAATGTTTATGTTTAAACCCAAAGCGACGTATCGTATACACTCGATGACGCCCCATCTGCAGAAATCCTTTTTGCTCGCTATTTGTTATCTCGGAAATGAAAGAGATTCCTTACTCAGGGCAAAGTTTCCCACATGAAGCTTGACGTGCCTCATCAAATAGTAGAAGGCCATCGATTCGGTATGGAAATAGAAGGCGGACATGACGACATTTTTGGTGAACGGAAACTTCTCTTCCTCGTCTTTATCGTGATGATATTAAAGACGTTCGTGGCGGAGAGGTTGTCGATGGATCCACCCTTCTCCAAGTACACATTGATGTCATTCGCAAAAATTCTAGCGAAATCGTGAGTTGTGTATTCGGTCAGTTTGTTTTCCATGTCGTTTCTTCTCCTTTCCTCGAAGCGGAAGCCGGGTATCCCGGTTTCAAGACCTTGACGGGCGATAAGGCTAAACTGCCAAGTGTGGCAGATTGTGGCCCGTCTTATCTTGTTTACAAAATCAGTCGTTTTTGACCAAGAAATCGTCGATGACGTGTTTAGCGTCTAAGAGTTTTTCGATGACTCCATCCTCTAAATCCTTGATGTTGTAAAGCGTGTCCAAAACATCAAAAGTCTCTTCGAGATTGTGTCTTGCACTGTTCCATCCCATGCCATCGGTAAACCAAACGAAAGTGAATCCGGAGATTCCTTTTGCTTCCAATGTGAGTGTCTTGTAGCTTCTTGCGGTCTCATTCAGCTTGGAACCGCCGCCACTATAGAAATTGCATTCGCAGGCATAGATATCTCCAAGAGGACCCTTGAAAACGAAATCGAACCTCTTCTCGGTCTTGTCCTGATTGCTGATTCCGGACAAATCCAGATTGAACATCTTCTCGACTTCGGACTTGTTAAGTTCCTTGAAATAGGTTTTGCCTTTGACCAAACCAGCTTTGATAAGATAGGATTCAACCAAATCTTCCATAGCATCTCCGGTCCTGTTTTTTCTTCCGTTCGTATCCATTCCGACCTCAACACCGAGAACGTAATCAATGAGGTTATTGATGATGTGGTTTTGAAGAAGCTCAAAGAGCCCGCAATTCTTCATGAATAGAGCGTATTGGTCCACAGAGTAGTTCATCTTGGCAAAATTGAAAACGTAGGTTTCCTTCGGGTCGATGATTTTTATCTCTTTTTCTCTTTTTGCCAAAAGGATAGGGATCGCCTTGATGATTTCAGGATATCTTGTAAGTAATGACTTGAACTCTTCCTCGATGTTCTTGGAACCTATCAGGGAGTTCAGTATATTAAGTTCTATCTTAAGTTTGTTTACGTTTTCATAGACTTTCGGAAAATCCGTATAGTAATTCCACGTCGCAATGCTGTCCTTCATCGTCAGCAGCCATGATTCAAAGTTTCTTTTCATTGTTTTTCCTCCAAAGTGATACTATTTTCGATTTCATCAAGCCACATATTTAAATTTTCTATTATTTCTTCTTGGCGTTTTTGTTTATCGCCTTCAGATACTGTGCTTGTTAATATCGATGGTATATGCAAAGAATCTAATGAATAAAGCAAACATAAGAAATCTTTGGCATGTTCTTTTTCATCATAGCAATAGTTGAAATTAAAACCTTGTGGTCCATCTTCTTCGAATTGAATAAATTCTTTACTATGACTTCCTGAATTTAAAGACATTCTAAGCACGTAGGATTCAAAATATTTTTTTAATTTTGGATTATTTATCTTATTTTGAATACCAATTTTGTTTATTAAATAATCAGTTCCACAACCATAATTAAACGTTGAATAAGCTTCTAATATCCTCCGCATTTCATTTAAACGGGAAACGTTGCTTTTTATTTCATCGTTTCCTGAAGCAAGGTTATAAATATCGGTCATCCAAAAAATATAATCTGAAGATAGCTCGGAATTCATTTTAATAAGTTTCTGAGAATCATTGATTACAAAACATGTCGGTTTATTTTTGCTTTTGTTATTGTCTCGAGTATAAAAAGAAGTTTTTAATTTTTGCGACATATAATTCATTGTCATTAAATCATGAGTTAAAAATACTATTTTACTCGAAGAGTTATTTTGCAAAATCTTAATTAGGTTAATTTGTAGCAACGACAATACTCCAAATTTATTATCGCGATCAAAACTAGAAATAGGATCGTCAATTACAATGAATAGTGGATTTGTAAATTCTTCTCCTTGCTTTTCATTTTGTTTAAGTAAAGAGAAAAAATATGAGATTGCGATTGCATTTCTTTCTCCGACAGAGACACTAGCAAGTTTTACTTTTCTATTATGCGATTTAATTCGATAATTTCCTTGGTCATCTATATACAGCTCAAGACTTTTATTCTTTCCAAATATTGCAGTTAAATCGTTATTTATTTCTTTTATTGCTATCGAAGTATTATTCAATAGACTGTGCAAATTAGTTATATGGGATTTCTTTTCTCTTATTTTTTCATCTAATTCTTTACGCTTTTGTTCTTCTGCTTTTTGTTTTTCTTGAAGAACACAATAATTATTTCTAGCATCTAGAGTTTCAAAAGCAGCTAGACTTAAATTTTCATTAATTAGTTCATTTTGAATTGTATTTGAATTTAATACTCCTTGATTAAAAATATCAATTTTGCCATTAATAAGAGTTATTTCTTTTGAGATTTCATTTAAATTTGCGATAAAATCGTCAATATCGATATTATTTGAATCATAGGGATTGTTTATTTTTTTCTGCACAAAATCGCATAACGAATTAATAAACTTGTTATAAAACCGTAATAATTGGTCCAACTTATTTTTCTCATCGTCTATATTTATTTTGTTTTCAAGATATGAAAAATCAAATGCCAAATTTTCTAGCTTTATCTTTTGTAAGTCACTTATGTGATTTTTCGCTTCTTGACCAATAACTTTATTAAAGGCTTCTTTTAATTTTAATTTGTGTTCAATTGATACAGACTGAAAGCAGCATGGGCAATATGCCATTTCTGTATTAAGAAGCAAATTAAAATCATTTCTTTCAGAGAGATTTGAATTTTCTAATTCTTTTAATATTTTCGATTCTAATTCATCGGTTATAGCCTTATTAATGCTGACTCCAAGCAAATTTTGAAGTGCTAAAACTTTGTTTTTGCAATCACATGAATCAAAATTAATTTTTTTAGATATTTGTTCAGAGAAGCCTCGTATATTTTTAAAATCCTCAAGCTTTTTATTAAAGGCATTAAGCTTGTCGTTGTATTTGAAGGAACCTAGATTGATACCACTTATTGAACCTATTAAATCCTCTTTGACTGGGCTTCCTGTTTTATTTCCTTTAATATCTTTATTACGATTAGCCCAATGTTGTTTTAAAATTTTCAAGATGACTTTTTTTGCCTTATCAAGGCAATTAACGTTACTTGGATCTATATATTTATTTAAATCAATAGATTCGAATTGTTTTTTTAGAAGTTCTAAGTCAGATTTAGTAATATCAATTTCTTCATCAATCTTTTTATTATCACCAAACATAACAATAGGGTTTAATGAAACCGCATCTGTTTTAAAACCTATTTCGTTGTCTACGAAGCTTTCGTTAAATACATAAATATTCTTTTTTAAATCGTCATTTTCAATTATTTGCCCATTTTTATCTAAAGGTGATGAGACAATGTAATTGTTTTTTGTATTGCTTCCTTTATAAAAATGAACTGATTCTGAAAACGTAGTTTTTCCAGAACCGTTTCGACCATAAACAAGGCTTGTCCTGGATGATTGATTATCAAAGAATGTCCATGAATTTGTTGATTCCATCCAATCTGTTTTAAAAATCCATCCAAATGTTTCAATCATAATTAATCCTCCATCGTTCCTTTGTATCTATTTATTGTCAGGTCTAGATATGATTTATCAGTGTCTATACCTATATATTCTCTATTTATCAGCTTGCAGGCTATCCCTGTCGTTCCGCTTCCATTGAATGGATCAAGCACAATGTCGCCTTCCTTTGTTGATGCCTGAAGGATTCTTTCCAAGACTGACAAAGGCTTCTGGGTCGGATGCTTTCCGTATTTTTTCTCGTCTTTCTTAGGCAAATTGAGCAACCAAACATCCTTCATTTGCTTTCCACCGTTGATTTCCTTCATCAATTGGTAATTGAAGAAATGTTTGC
>DOQE01000135.1 GCA_003512585.1 Bacillota bacterium
GCTATTTCTCTACTTTAATCGCATATAAAGAAAAAGAAGAAGAACTATTCTTATTATCTATTCCTTCTATTTATAACCTAAATGAAGAAAACCTTTTATCTAGGCTAGACAAAGCCAAGTCTTTAGGCTTCTTTTCTAGATATAAAGAATATAGACGAATCAAAAAGGAAGTTTCCTTATTTATAAAAGATAAATCCATTATTAAAAAAGAGATTTCTATAAGAAACTTCCTTCAATTGGTAAAAGAAACAAAAGAAAAGAAACTTGCTTATGAATCTATAAATGGATTTGCTTCTTTCTCTTATAAAGAAGAAGGTACAAAGAGCTTAAATGATATAAAGAAAGATTTTGAAATATGTAAAAATACAATTAGCTTATTATCTAATTTAGAAAACGTTTCAGGGTGTTCATCTTCTTCTTTCTCCCCTTTGTATTCTTTCTTTTCTTCTTTTGGCGTGAACCCTTCTTGTTTATATGAAGAGTATGTCGCTTCTTTTATTTCTAACTTTGAAGAGTTAAAAAGTAAAAATGAAGATCTAAGGCAAAAATATGAATTTGATGTTTTTACTCCTGTTGAAAGCGATGTCTATTTCGATAGTGTTTTAAATTCTTTGCATAAAGCAATCAATGATAAAGAAAGATTTGGCGAATGGGTAAAATTATTAATTGCCATAGATGAAGCTAGCCTCTATTTGCCAGAGGGTTTATTAACTAACTATAAAAATGGAAAAATCGATGAAAATGAATTAGAGCCTTGCTTTAACTGCGCTTTATTTTACCAAATAATGGTTTCTTCTTTATTTGAGGAAGATTTGCTTAGCTTAAATTCGAACGAAATTGAAAATAAAATTGCAAAATATAAAGAGGCAATTGATGAATTTAAAACTTTATCAATTAAAGAAACCGCCTATTCAATAACGAAAAATTTCCCTAATGAGAATGGGCATTATGCGAATAGCTCTAGTATTTATCAATTAAAGAAACTAATTGCTACTAATGGCAGGGGGAAATCGTTACGTTCTATATTTGATTTATATGGGCAAACAATATTCAATTTGACGCCTTGCTTTTTAATGTCGCCTTTATCATTGGCCCAGTTTATCGATCCAAGCAAGCATCATTTCGATTTGGTTATATTTGATGAAGCTAGTCAAATCCCAACTTCTGAAGCAATCGGGGCCATAGCTAGGGGCGACAGTTGCATTATCGCGGGCGATCAGCAGCAAATGCCCCCGACCAATTTCTTTAATGCTACTTTAAGTTTCTCTTCAACTAACGATGATGCGATTAATTATGATGATTTGGAGTCATTATTAGACGATGCCATAACTTTAGGATTGCCTAGGCATAGGCTTACCTACCATTATCGTTCCCATCATGAATCCTTAATTGCTTTTTCCAATAATAAGTTCTACGAGAATTCCTTATCTACTTTCCCTTCGCCCAATAATCAAATATCCGCGGTTAAGTTAGTTTATGTAAACGGAAACTATGAAATGGGAAAAGGCATAAATAAAGAAGAAGCCAATGCAATTGTTAAAGAAGTAATTAGAAGGCTAAAAGATAAAGAATTGGTTAAACATTCAATTGGGGTAGTCACTTTTAATAAAAAGCAGCAAGACTTGATCAGTGATTTATTAGATAACGCCTTTAACAAAGATTCTTCCTTAAATAGAACACCGGGCGGAGAAGAAATATTTATTAAAAATTTAGAGAATGTCCAAGGGGATGAAAGGGATTGCATTCTTTTCTCAATTTGTTTTGGGCCGAACAAGAAAACAAATACGATGTCGCTTAATTTTGGTCCATTAAGCAGAGAAAAAGGAGAAAGAAGGTTAAATGTCGCCGTATCTAGGGCTAGAGATGAGATGATTGTTTTTTCTTCTTGCTTGCCTTCTGCTATTAAATCTAATCTATGTAAAAACGAAGGGGCGGAATATTTAAAAGCCTTCCTTTTGTATGCTGAAAAAGGATCTAGCTGCCTTAGCAATGATTATTCTTGGTCCATTAAGGGAGAAAAGACTTCTTTCTCTTCCTATTTGGCCTTAAATCTAACTAAGCTTGGCTATAAAGTCGATACTAATGTGGGGACTAGTTCTTTTAAAGTTGACCTTGCTATAAAAGATCCTCTTGACCCATCTAGATATGCTTTGGGCATTCTAACCGATGATGATACATATTGCTCTTTGCCAACTTGCCTAGATAGGAACGTCATTGGTCCAGATATGCTTATTTCTTTGCATTGGAAACTAATTCATGTATTTTCTAGCGAATACATAGATCATCCCAATGTTGTTGTAGATAGAATCGTTAAATCATTATCTGAGCCTATTGCTCTTCCATCAAAAAATAAAAAGGCGCCTTCTCTTGTTTTTACTAAAGCTAGTCCCTCTAACCCTTATCCACATAAAAAGGAATACCCTTTAGTTGATTATTCGATGGTTAACGTAAATTCTTCTTTATCTGGGATAATTAGTTCTATTTTGTCTATAGAAGCTCCCATTTCTGATGAATTGCTTAAGAAAAGACTTCGCAATATTTATAAAATAGGAAGGATATCACCCCAAAAATATCAAATCATTTTATCTAGACTAAAAGAAATTGGGGCAACTCCAATTGATTTTGATAACATTACCTATTGGTGGCCTTCTTCCTTGCTTTCTAGTTCAATTACTTCTTATAGAGTGGGAGAAGATAGAAGCATGGTGGACATTCCTTATGAAGAATTAAAAGTTTGCATCCAAGACATCGTTGATTTGCAAGGAAGATTAACTATTGATGATTTATGTAAGGAAGTGCTTCATTTATTTGGTTTTGAAGCATTGACGGAAAGAAGTAAAAAACATATTAAACAAGCAATTTTAAAACTTGGCTTGAATTTGGCTTAATAGCTAACTGCTTTTTATCTCATAATTGATTTTAGGCTTATTTTAAGTATAATTTTCATTAGGTTTTTTACTTAAACCATTTCAATATTCATGCCTAAATATCAATTTAAGATGCATCAAAAACTATATTTTCCCTTGAAAAGGGCTATAGATATTTTTGGTTCGTTACTAGGCATTATTGTTTTAAGTCCCATTTTATTATTTGCCGCTTTAATGACAAAATGCACCTCAAAAGGGCCGATTTTATTTAAGCAAGAAAGAGTGGGAAAAAACGAGTTAGTATTCAAGATGTACAAGTTTCGTTCCATGCGCATAGATGCCCCTCAGGTTGCTCCAAACGATATGGATATAAAAACCCAGCAATCTTTAATTACCAAATGGGGAAAGTTCATGAGAAAAACTTCCATCGATGAATTGCCCCAATTGTTTAATATCCTTGGCGGATCCATGTCTTTCATTGGACCTAGGCCAGGGCAAACAAAAGAGCATGAAGCCGATTTAATAGAAGAAAGAGAAAAAACTTTCCCTAGTGCATATGAGGTTAAACCAGGCTTATCTGGATATGCCCAAGTTAAATTAAGAAGGGATCACTCTCCCCAAAAGAAAGCTTTATATGATTCTTCTTATGTACAAAGAATTTCTTTATGGTTTGATTTTAAAATATTTGTTTATTCTTTTTTGGTTTTGTTTGGGTTCGATAAGGGTAGATAAGAAAGACATAAATTAGCCTCTTTTCAATAAATTTTAATATATGGAAGAAGGCGTATAGGCAAAACAGAACCGATAGATGAGGCAATAAGACAAAGTGGCCAAAAATCTCTTGTATATCTAGCTAGAAAAGCCTCTTTTCAAGTTCAACTAGATGAATTCTCCGCTTTTGCTGGTAGCTTTATGGGTGTTATTGGATTTCATCCTAACAATTAGAGGAACTTCATCGTGCTTTATTTTCATGTGGCGTCACACATCCATTTATTTTATTCATTGATGAGTATCCTTATCTTAAAGGAGATAATCCCGGCATAGATTCAATTTTTCAAAAAGTGATGCATGAATTTGAAAACAAATCAAAAATGTCTCTTGTTTTATGCGGGTCATATATGGATATCATGATGAAAGCTTTCAATAGGAATGGCCCCTTGCATGGCCTTTTAACGAAATAATTCATTTAAAGCCTTTTGATAAAGAATCTGTTTCAACTGTATCTTCCAAACTCATTAAAGAAGAAAATACAAATACGGTTTGTGAACTTATTGCTTTAGGCAAGAAAAACTATAACGAATTAAATCAGGGATTGGGCAATGTTTCTAAAGATAATGCAACTCGGTACTTGCAACGTTTAAAAGAAATGGATTTGATAGGAAAAGTTATTCGATAAATGCTAATTTAAAAAGAAAGCCACTTTATTTATAAATGATAATTTTTTGGATTTCTATTATACATTTTTAGTTAGACGCCAAAGAGAAAGATATGTTTTATCCCCAAAGCAGTTTCTTGCAAAGTATGTTGAGGAAAAACTGCAAAAAAGAGTATTTTCCTAGAAAATTTGAGGAATTAACAAAAGAATATTGCATTAGAAGAAATAAATTGGGCCAATTTTCTTTTCTTGCTACCGATATGG
This sequence comes from Bacillota bacterium, assembly GCA_003512585.1. Classification (GTDB taxonomy): domain Bacteria; phylum Bacillota_I; class Bacilli_A; order RFN20; family CAG-826; genus Alloenteromonas. The sequence continues at coordinate 4,507 of DOQE01000135.1, forward strand.
ATAGTCTTATTTAGAGGTATGGCAAGCGGAACAACAGTTGATAGAGAATTTGATTTAGTAATAAAGACGGATAATGGGTATGTACCGATTGAATGCAAATATACAAAAGAGCCAATAAGCATATCTTCTGTTAATGAAGAAAAGTATCAATGGCTAGGGCTGCCTTTTAAAATAAGGCAATTTGCTTTTTCATCAAAAAGCGGGTTTGATGAAAAGGAAAAGAAGCAAAGCGATTTGCTCCTATTTGATTTAGACGAAATGCATTCTTTAGATATTGATGATTAGATCTGTTTCAAATGGTTTTTTAATTGTATAAATCCCCTTTTTATATAAAAATATCCTCATGAATATTTTTATTTTTGCTTCTATTAATGAAGCCGATTATGTATTAAAAAAAGCTGTTATTCTTGAAAAAATATCTAATGAGCCTTTTAAAATGCTTAAGGCTACGGTTGAAAATAAAAGCATCGGCATAGTAATTTCTCTAATTGGAAAAGTTCACGCCGGGGCTAGCTTGGTGGCCGCCATTAATTATTTTGGGCCCAATAATAATTTTATAAACGTGGGAACTTCTGGCAGCTTAGATGTAAAACAAGCCAATGTATTTGATATAGTAATTGCTTCAAAACTAGTTCAACACGATGTGGATACGACTGCTCTAGGAGATCCATTAGGAATGGTAAGCGGGCCTGATAAAGTATTCTTTAATACATCCAACGAACTTAATAAAGCTATTGAAAAAGGATGCCATGATTACCATTTAAATCCAATCTATGGAATTGTTAGCAGCGGAGATAAATTCATTGCTAGCGAAGAAGAGAAACAAAATATTAGGAAATCCTTTAATTCTATAGTAGTAGAGATGGAAGCGGCTGCTCTTGCAGAAATTGCCGATGCCTATAAAGTCAATTTTTCTTGTTTTAAAATAATTACGGATGCGGTAGAACACGCTAAAGAATATAAGGAGAATTTTGATAAAGCCGTTAGAATCCTTGCCGATATTGTTTGGACTATTTAGTGATTGCCGGACTTAAAAATACTGCATTTTTGCAAATTTTTCTTCTTTTTTTGGTTTTATCGAATAGAAATAGACTAAGGGGCTATAGGAATTGGAAAACTATTCCAGCAGAAGTAGTTAAAAATATATCGTAAAATCAAAATCATTAAGTTATGGAGATAACTTAACAAATTTGCCATTTTATATGCTATTTTGTTTAAACGAATAAGCTTTTTTATAATTTGCCTACTTTGTAGATTGTCTTAATTGTTTTATAATTTTTAACGTTTCTGAAAGGATTATCAAATGGTTAAATTAGTTTTGATTAGACACGGTCAATCCGAATGGAATTTAAAGAATTTATTTACAGGATGGACCGATGTTGAACTTTCTCCTAATGGCGTTAAAGAAGCTCATGAAGCTGGAAAGTTATTAAAAGAAAAGGGATATAGCTTTGATGTTGCTTTTTCTTCTACTTTAAAAAGAGCAAACCATACTATGGATTTTGTTCTTGAAGAAATGGGAGAAACTTCTATTCCTAAGCATTATTCTTGGAGATTGAACGAACGTCATTATGGTGCTTTGCAAGGGCTTAATAAAGCCGATGCAGCAAAAAAATGGGGTGACGAACAAGTTCATATTTGGAGAAGATCTGCCGATGTTCCACCTCT
>DOQE01000016.1:0-5982 GCA_003512585.1 Bacillota bacterium
CTTATAGAATTTGCCAAGCTTTTCGTTTCCGATATGGTTTGCCATTATTTTGCCTCCTTTTCTTCTTGTATTTTTTTGATTTCGAGCGCTTCAATAAAAGCTTGGATACGTGTCCTTAATTGACCGGATTGTCCTACATTATATGGGCGATCGATGGAAAGTGTTTTATAGCCATATTGATTTTGCATGACCGCATTCATAAAAGCCCTGCCATAGCCCCAATAATCACAGAATTTTATCTGTTCTATTATTAATCCGTCTACATGGTATTCTTTTCCTATTTTATCGATATATGCATGCCTTTCGTTTACTTTTTCTGTCGTTAAGAAACGTGGGCATTGGCCCGAATGCATATAATAGGAGCAAACTTGGGTCAAGGCATCTTCTTTTTCGTTTAATTCGATTACTTGTCTACCTGGCAAGGAACCAAAGCAATAACGATCTGCTACAACTATTAGACCACATTCTTCTGCTAATTTAATTAGTTGGGGGTCATCGATTTCTGAACCGACCATTGCAACTCTACAACGATATGTTCCTTTTTCTTCTGGAACCCTATTTTTTATTTCTTCTAAGGTTTCTTCTAGCTTTGTTATTAGCTTATCTTTTGGGCAGCAATAGGTGGCTAGAGTTAAAACGGCAAATTCATAACCGGTGATGCGGGGTCTTTCTTCTTTTCTGAAATCGCCTATTTCGGTAATGAGCTTGGAAATTTTGTTTTGTTCTTCTACTGCCTTTCTAATGGCTTGATCGGAGACATCTATCCCTAAATTTTCGTGTAATGGCTTTAAGACATGTTCTTTCATTTGAAGAACGTAATGCTTTAGGGTCGATTCATCGCTTTTCATCGGGACATCGACATATGAGGCGAAAAAATGAGGCTTTGTACAACAATTTAAATGTTCGATGTTTTCAACGCATCTATTCATCATGGCGCAGGCTTCGGGGGCTATTATGGCGTCTAAATAATTAAACCCTCCTTCTAAAGCCCTTTCTAATATGGCTCTACAAGCTTCACAAAAGATTGGCGAAAGGTAATAGCTACCCATTTCCATGCTGCCTGTTCGCGGGGCTCTTAAGCGGACTGAGAATATGCCAGGTAGATTTAGCAACGGTTCAGGAATTTGATAACAAACGTGGCCTATGGCTTTTCTTCCCTCATTTTGGGCTTCGCCGATTAAATCGTTATAGGAGTTTTCAAGTAATTTTTCAAAATAATATAAATGCTTTAAATCTCTCATATAGCCATCCTTTCTATAGTATATGAATCTTTTTTAAGGCTTCATTTACGCCTTTTACAATGGGTGCTTCATCAGGCAAAAAGAAAACGTTATCTCCGTTCATATCATAATTAGCTAGTTCTTCATCCATTGGGATTTTTGCTAATACGGGTATGTTATCTACGCTTATATCTTCTTTCATTGCTAAGGAAGAAAGACGGTTGGCTATGATGCCTATTTGTTTATACATAACTAGGTTGTCGGCAACTTCTTTTATTGTTTTGACAACTTGTCTTCCTTTTTGGCTTTGGTCGGTTATTAACAAAAGGTCAGTTACTTTTTCCATGACACGGCGATTGATTTGTTCAATGCCGGCTTCCCCGTCTATTACGACATAATCATAATAAGAAGAAATAGAAGATATCACTTCCTTTAGATAGGTATTTATTTTGCAATAGCAGCCGCTTGCTTCCGGGCGTCCTATGGCCATAAAGGAGAAACCGTTATCGTTTACAATGGCTTCTTCGATTGAATACTCGGCATTGCCTAAGACTTCAACAACGGCATTTTTGCCATCTTCTGAAGCTTTTATGGCTTCTTTTCTAACATCATCGACTGTTTTCTTGGTTTCAATTCCTAAAGCAGTCGATAACCCAACGGCCGGATCTGCATCGATTGCAAGTATTTTTTTATCGGGGTAATTTTGAACCAAAAGCTTTACAATCGTCGCGGCGATTGAAGTCTTGCCCACCCCTCCCTTGCCTGAGACGGCAATAATATGTGGCTCTTTTTCGTTATTCATGAACGAAAGTCCTTTCCTTGGATGTTATATCCTTAGTTAAAATAGCCCTATAATCCTAACAAAATAGTATTGATAAATAAATAACATCCTAATGCTTGCTACCATAAACTAAGATCTTAAAAAGCAGAACGATATCAAATATATTTATGACTCTCTTCATTTGAAAAGAATTTTTTAACGGTAAATAGAACTCTTAACAAACTCTTTTTAAGCAATAAATGATAAAAAATATAAACACTAAAAAAACAATTGAAAATTTTTCGCCCACTTTTAAATTACTCTTTATTAGCGAAAGGGAAATGCAATGAAACAAAGGAAGATATTGATATTAACATCTGCGTTGCTGCTTGGATCTTGTGCTTCTAGCGGAGGAAGTGCAAGCGAATCGTTAGATTCCACGATAGGAAATAGTTCAGGCGAAGTAACCTCATCTAGTTCTACTAAAGACGTTACCCCAGAAAATGCAAAATTTACTTTGATGATGAATGGGGACTTACATTTAAATCAAAGCCGTTCCATTTACGCCATTCTTAAAGAAGGCGTTAGTGGAAACGTTGTTTTTGAATCCTCGGATCCAAATGTGGTTCGTGCCTCAAAAATGGAAGGGATAAGCAACGAAGCCCTTTTAACTGCCGTAAGTGAAGGGGAAGCAATAATTTCTGCACATTTAGAGGGCGAAGAAGACGTTATTGTTTCAAAAACATTTAATATTGCCCATGGAACCGCTTTGTCTAGCGAGGTGTTTGATAAACTAACGGGTGGAATGAAAGTCGAATTGACCCAAACTCTCTATGACTATGATAGAGAGCTTAATCCGACTCTTTTCGAGCAATCTGATATCACGACAATTTATGAAGAAGTCGATGATATGGATAGCTATCATAATACCGATGCTTACCAAATTACTGTAAAAGACCATAAAACCCAAAATATTACATATGAAAGAAAATATGTTCGCAATGGAGTCCGCCTTGCTACTGAATATTTAAATAAAGATAACAAAATTGGGAAAGCAACTTTATTTAATGACGATGGGGACGAATATAAATGGGTGAACTCTTATTATGAGAATTTATTCAAATATGAAGAAAACACCGACATGGAGCCTTTAGTTACTGCCACCGATTTTGAAAGCTTTGATGGAGGCAAAACCTATTCTTATGTTGGGGATAGTCTTTGGGCTACAACATATTTAGCTTGTTCTTTGGTTCTTCAAGATATAACCCCTGATGAATTTGCGATAACGGTAGATGGGGATTCTTTAGGTATTTATTTTGTTACTGACCCATTTGGAAAAGATGGCGTTACAAATAAAGGCGGTCAAATAGTAGAAGGCAAAGTATCTGAAATTGGTACTGCAAAAATAGAACACATTAAGCCGTATGTTCATGAAACGTATCATGATGATTTAGAAATGGCAAGGGAAGAAATTGCTACTTCTAAAAATTATACTGCCACATATTCTATTGACGGTGATGATGGAAAAACCACTTATACAATGGTATATACCGATGATACCATCGAAGAAAAGATTGTGGATTCGAATGGGAAAATCCTTGCTCATGATGGGGCTCATAAAGATGGAACTGGCTATTTTACCTATACTTATGATGACGCTACAGGAACTTTAACGAAAACTAAAAATTATGTTGCTTCATGGGATTCTATTAATCGTTATCCAACATTTGATTTTGCCGTGGAAGTATTTGGCCCGGCAAATGATGGGGTTTATAAATCACGTGGAGAACATACGGGTTCGCTTCTTTCATATTGTTTTAACTTGCCTAAATACGCTTACTATTATTCCGTAAATGGAGAAGTAAGCCTTACTTTAAATGGCGGGCATTTTGCTAGCATGAAAGGTCAGCTAACATCTTCCTCTTTAAATGATACGATTGAATTCTCTGGCGAGTTTTCTAACGTTGGTTCTACTACTTTAAATTACGATTGGTCTTCTATCGTAGATCAAACTGAACCAACTGAGTATCCAGAAACTCTTCTCGCCTCTTTAAAAGAGTGGGGAGTAGATAAAGTTGCTCCATATCTTTACCCGACCAATACCGGGTATAGAGATTATGGAGTTGCCTGGGCAAGGTGGAGAGACGCTTCAGGAAATATGGATTCTAGCTATTCTAAATATGTTTCTTTTAAGACGAATGAATTTGAAACGACCGAACAAAGGGATTCCTATATTAGCAAATATAAGGAACTTCTAGTTTCGTTAGGTTGGACATTAACGGAAGAACAAGACGAGAATATGGGATATCTATTTTATGTTGATCCAACAGGCGAATGGAAATTATCTGTTGGGGAGAACAAGAATTATTATGGCGGTTCTTCTACAAAAGGAGTCTTATTTACAATCACCAATAAGGATAATAAATTAACGACCCCCTCTTCTTATTTTGATTAAATAATAATCATTTAGTATATCTTGCTATTTCAAATTGAACCGAATAAAAAAATTATTTTATTGTTTTTTCAATCATTTCTATCCATTTACTTTTTTTGTCGGCTCTTTGAGATAGCAAGGTACTTTTAATTCCGATTGAATCTAAACATTCTTTAGCTAATTTACTATTCGCAATTGTAGTCATTGATGGACTAATTTTTCTCAAATCATTTTTAGCTAATTTATAGAATTCGATGTCATGATCGTATGGTGTCTTCTTTCTTCTAATGGCTTTATCCATTACATCAAGAAACGCTATTTTGTTTTTAGATAAAATTTCCTTGATTAAATTAACTTTTTTCTCGACTTTATTTTTTTCGCATAGGTTAATATTGGTTCGTTTATTATGCACTTTTGCTAGACCTATTTTTAATTCTTTTAAAGTAATGGCATTATTCCTTCCTAGATTATTTATTGCTTCATCTATATATCCATAGATTCGATTGTAAAAGGAACAATAAAAATAGGCTGTATCTGGAGGAGTTAAAGTGCCTACAATAACTAGCTTCGTGTTTTTTGAAATGGTCGAGTTTTTATTAAATGAATTAGCTAGTAGATCGCTAGGAACGTTAGAGGCTTTTTGCAAGTATTCGGTTTCGTTATCAATTCTTATTGGCTTTGTCATTTTTATAAATAATTGTATTATCGGTTGCTAGTCTTGCCATAAAAATAATCAATTAGATACTTTGGCTGCGTTCTTGGGCAAGACGAATTAATCGATGGATTCGATAACCCATTTAGCAAGAATCTTATATTTTGATTTTATCGATATCATGTGTTGCATCTTTCGTGTTAACAATTAAACATTTTGGGCAAGAATTTGCAAAGGAGTCGACTCTTTGCTTAGCAATTATATAGGAGAAATGTCGTTTGATACCTATATATTTTTTTCTTTAAGTGTAATTGGCCAACCGCCTTGGCAAATGTAAAAAGCGATATTGGGTTTTGACTCTCATGTAGAGTGTTAAAAGAACGGTCTTTCTTAAACAAATCGCTTAAAGAGATTGCACCTGAGGATTCTTTAGATTCAAAAACCGAGCAGTTATATAAACATCATGCTGTTTAACATTGGCATTAAACCGTCTAATGTCATATCGCATCTTATCTTTTTTGACGGATTCTTCGATAATCCTTCGTTCTTTTGAGGAGTTAATCTTCAATAGGCAGTCTTCTAAAAGTTCAACATTAATGAAATCATCAAGATTTCTTCTAGAAAACCATCCGGAAGAATCTAGCTCAACCAATTCATACCCTTGTTTTTGAAGCAAGGCGATTATGCTTTCCTCTACTACGCTTTCATCGACCATAATCGATTCACGCCCTATTTTAAAATCCAATAACCGTATCGTTTGGATCCAAATCTCTCGATCAAACCCAATTCCTGAAGCTTGACCATGCTTTTCTTGATTGTAGAGACGCTGAGACTAGCAGCTTTAGCAAGTTCACTTCCAGTCAATCTGTGATTGGCTTTCAAAGCTTCCAAAATAGCCTTTTGCCCTTTGCTTACA
>DOQE01000016.1:6043-7075 GCA_003512585.1 Bacillota bacterium
TAAAGGCAAATGGAATGGTGACGGTTAAATAATTATCTGATATTTTAAAGGCCCTTTTCCCGTATTTGTTCAAAATCGTAGGAACACCATGCCCCGTTTGTTCTGCGTATTCGGCGGAATTAAAAATCATCCATAGTGCCTTATTGATCGGATGGGACGAGCCTTCGTAGAATTCGTCTAACGTCAAACCATAGGGAAGCCCTCCATAAGAAACGATCTCGATTCTATCGCTGTGGATATAAATGGCCGGCGGAATCATATCCATCCATGAGTTATGAACACACGCGTTCTTCCAAGCCTCTTCAAAGGATTCGGCATCGAAAAGATGTTTGTCTCTTCTCCCATCTCCCTTTTCAAGATCCACATTCGTCTCGTTGAGGGTCTCGACATAGTCCATCGCCTGTTGCAAGGCAAGCAATAGGCATTGGTTTCCGAATTCGGTTCGCTGAGACATCGACGTTTTGTCCGTTCCGGTAAAACGCACGACCTTTATCGAGGCATTGGACTGATCGGACAAGATAAACGCCATGATGTTGTATTTGCCTTCGCTGTTCTTCAACCCCTTCGCTTTCACTAAGGAAGAAATAGAAAAAACGTGATATCCTTTCGAAACTAGGATTGACGTGAATTTCTCAAAAGTCAGATCCTGTCTTGTCGAGTCGATCTCGCTGATGAAATCGAATCCGGCCCCGGTGAACATCTTTCTCAATGCTTCCCTGGTTATTTTCTTTTCTTCATCGGCAGAGCGAATCAAATGTTGCCCATATGCGGAATAAGGGATATCGCTGTCGCTAGTCTCTATTTTGATCACCTTCAAATTCTCACTCGGCCCATCCATAGCCGTTATTGTAGGAATAATGGCAGGCTCGATGTTGAAGGATATCGCCTGGGAGATGTCCCTAAGAGTCTTATCGCTGGCCTCTTGCCCAATAACTTTGCCCTTGTTCGTGATGCCAAAATAAAGAATGGCATGTTTATTCTTGTTAAGCATGGAGGCGATTGACCTGATCCCTTCTTTTAATTCCCCGGTTG
>DOQE01000054.1 GCA_003512585.1 Bacillota bacterium
AAAAGACGACTATGCTACGATTGAAATAATTAAAGATTTGGCCAAAGAGTGTCGTTCTCAGCTTATTATGGGTCCTGAATTAGAATTGACTAGCCAATATAGGGTACAAGGAGGGGCTGAATATATTGAATTTATCAAGTCTTTTTTAGGAATTAGAAATGGCATTTCAACTTATAATTCTTGCAATTCCTACGAATTTAAGGTTTTTGATAACCCGAATGAAATGTTTGATGCCATTAAAACCAAAGATACCGAATCAAGAATAAAACAGTCATTAGAAGAAGGGAAAACTTCTTACGCTAGTTTTAATGGGCGTTGCAGAGTTGTTGCTGGATATACTTACGAATGGAAATCTAACCCTTCAATTAGGGATGGTGTTAATGACGTAATAATAGAAAAAGATCATTTTGCCAAGAAATGGAACCTTAGGTATGGAAGTGGGCTAAGGGCTTATTCCTGGGCCGATGATCCTGATTCGATTGATGAAATAGGTTGCATACATACTTGCCAGGGTGTCGATTTAGATTATTGCGGGGTCATTATTGGAAAAGACATCACCTATGAAAACGGCGAAATTGTCTTTCACAAAGAAGCCCACCCAAAAAGTGATCTAGCAGGTATTAGGAATGCTAGCGATGCCGATGCTAAAACTTGGATAGAAAATACATATTATGTATTGCTTACTAGAGGAATCAGGGGCACTTATGTATATTGCGAGGATGACGCTTTACGCGAATATTTAAAATCAAAAATCAAATATAATTAAGCTTCTAATTTTAGTTTTGCTTTTCATTCCCTTCTAACAATAACTTTGTACTAGCTTCGTCTAAGGCATCTATATTCTTTAATTTCGAATTCATCATTTTGGTTCTAGTGCCTACTAAGCTATCTAGTTCATCTGCTGCCGCGTTTACTTTCTTTTGAGTTTTTTCCAAGGCTTCGGCAAATTTGCCGAATTCTGTTTTTACCGCACCTAGTAGCTTAAAGACATCCGCGCTTTTCTTTTGAATCATTAACGACTTAAATCCCATATTCAAGGAATTAATGAATGCAGTAAAGGTAGTGGGACCAGTTAAGTTTACGTTATATTTTTCTTGTATTTCTTCAAATAAGCCCATGTTAAGTGCTTCTAGATACAAGCCTTCTAATGGCAAGAATATAACGGCAAAGTTAGTTGTATTGGGGACGTCTATATATTTCTCGCTTACATCCTTTGCATATTTTAACAAATTGCTTCTTAATAATTTTTTTGCTTCGTTTATCTCGTCGATACTAGAGGATTCATGGATTTTTGAATAAGCTTCGTAAGGGAATTTCGAATCTACAGGCAATAATATTGTTTCATCTTTGTTACCAGGCAATTTGATTGCGAACTCTACTCGTTCGTTTGAATTCTTTTTTGTGACGACGTTTTCTTCATATTGCCCCGTAGTTAGGAATTCTCTGATGATGTTGCCTAGGATCACTTCGCCCATGATGCCTTTTGTTTTGACGTTGGTTAAGACATTTTTTAAAGAACCTACATCTGTAGCAAGGCCTTTTATTTCACCGACTGCTTTATTAACATCGCCTATGCCTTCTACAACGCTTTTGAAGGAATCTTTTAGTTTCTCTTCTAATGTCTTTTGAAGCTTTTCGTTTACCGATTGGTTTATTTGTTCTAATTTTTTGTTATTGTCTTCTCTGATTTCGGATAGATTTCTTAAGACTGCCTCGCTTAATATTTTTATCGATTCATTAGTATTCTTTTTAAAGTCTTCTAGTCTTTCTTTTATGGATAGGTTGAATTCGTTTACTGTTTTCTTTACTGTTTCGTTAAATTCTTTCATTTCCAAAGAGAGCTTATTCATTATCTCTTCTTTTTCTTTATTTGCTTCTAAGGTATGTTGTTTTGCAAAATCGGAAAGAAGTTTATTTGTTTTCTCATTGCTTTGGTTAAGAAGGCTAGTTGTTTGCTCCTTAAACGCGTTTAATTCTTTGACTAAGTCTTTTTCTATGGCGATGGATTCATCGACCTTTTTATTCAAATTATCCATTAAGGTGGAGTTTTTTTCTGCAACTAAAGCGCTAATGGAGACACTTAACGTGTTGATGGATTCAGCTACACTTTCTTTTATTTTCTTTATTTCGTCTTCCCCTAGGCTTAAATCACCTTTTTTCCTATTTTTTATAACGAATAATAAAATGATGATCGAAAATAAAACCATTAATATGGATAAAGATAAAATTGCATATTCCATTTCGCACACCTCTATTTTTTCTTCTTTATTGTAACACCCTTATTTCTTAAGCGTTATGTTTTAATAAAGTAGAAGTATGCATAATTCTAATTTTTGTTTTTATGCAAATCTTTCATTCCTTCTACCGTATCGCATATTTCCTTAAAGGAACATGTTTTGCAATCCATTTTTAAATTTTTCAATATGTGGTCAAAAGCAATTGTTATCGCTTCGACTTCTTTTTGTAATTCTAGCAAGGATGAAAAATCAAACGATGGGTCGGTAACGAATATTTGCTTTACGTACCTTAACGATTTTTCTTTCTTATAGGAATTTAAAAATGCCATTCCTATATCTTTAAACGAAATGCCATTTTCTATGGCTTTTTTTGATACACGTGCCCCTTCTTTTAAAGAATTTGTGTTTATCCTTAGCATATATCCGTTTGGAAATACATTGTAACGAGAATATTCTAAATCCCTTAGCAATCTATACGTTTGCTGGTCTTCTTTTCCCTCATTTTCAAGTAAGAAGAATGAAAGATGGGCAAAACAAGATTCTTTATTAAGCAAGTTTAGATCCTTTCCAAACAAAAGGATTTCGTCCTTGCTTATAAGTTTTTCATTCGTAGTATAGCCCATAAAATAAGCGGATTTATCATTTGAACCAAGTTCAACTTTTGCATCATTGGAAAAGATAAAACCTTTCTTTTTTTCCATGGGAAAGTTACTTTCCAAAGGAAATGAAATCAACTCTTTATCTTTAAAAAGAGTCAATGCTTTTTTAATGATGGAATCATATAGATTCATATTATTCTAAATGACGGTTTCTCTTTCTTTTATCGTATTTTTTATTTATCCATTTTTGGACATGTGCTAGAAGCTTGGAGTCAAGATTAAAGAAATAAACTATAAATAAAACAATGAATAGAAACAGGATGAAAGCTAGTATTGAGCCAAGAACGATTAATAATATTATCCACCATTCCATATTATCTTCCTTCTTTCATTCCTTTTCTTCTAGCGTATTCAGCCGCGCCTAAAGCGCCCATTAACTGAGGGTCGATAGGCAAGTCTTTTACTTTTAAGTGAAGTACTTTTTCAATGGCTTGCTTTAACCCAAGGTTTTTAGCACATCCACCTGTTAAAGTAATTGAATTCGTTGCCCCGGCTTTTTTAGCCATGACGAAACATCTTTTGGCAACTGAGGTCATTATGCCTGCCGCTATATCTTCCATCGGTTTTCCTTCACCAACTAAGGAGATAACTTCGGATTCCGCAAAGACCGTGCATTGGGAAGTGATAGGAATGATGTTGTTAGCTTTTAAGGAAAGAGAGCAAAAATCATCCAAATCCATTTCAAAGCTACGTGCCATGGCCTCAAAGAAACGTCCGGTTCCGGCGGAGCATTTATCATTCATGGCAAAATTCTGGACGGTTCCATCTTTTGGATCGATGGCAATGCCTTTAATATCTTGCCCACCGATATCAATAATGGAAGTAATGCTAGGATCGGCAAGATGGACTCCCATCGCATGACAAGAAATCTCAGAAATGTTTTCATCGGCAAAAGGCACTTTGTTTCTTCCATAACCTGTGCCGATTAGATAGGCCAAGTCTTTTGTTTCATTAAGGCCTTCCACTTGCTTTATGGCTTCTTCTAAGGCAAGCCTGGCACTTTCGACTGCATTTATTTTTGATTTTAAGGTCACTTTAGCAACCATTTTCCCGTTTTCGTCAGTTTTGTCTGTCAAACTCTTTTCGGTTTTATCCGAAACGGTAACGGAAANNCCGTTTTCGTCAAGGATGACACATTTCGTATATGTCGATCCGGCATCACATCCACCAAAATATTTCATATTCTTTTTCCTTTCTTTTTACCAACGAACTGCATCGTCAAAATTAACTAATGTCGGGTCTAAAGGCTCTTCCCTTAAGACTGTTTTCATGTAACGGTTAACATCCTCTCTCATATCTTTTCTAGTAGCCTTTGTAGGATTCATTAAGGCATGATAGACCCAGACTATATGAATGCCTCTTTTTCTTCCTTCCTCTTCTAATAAGCCGTGGTATCCTGCCATGGATTTGCAGCCAATATGTTCATACATTATGACCATGTCGGCATGATATTCTTCGCAATATTGCCAAAGCTGTTCAACCCCGACTTCATAGCCTCCGTTTGAATGGTTACGCATAATCATGTTCATGTTGTATTCGCCTAAATCCAATAAGGCTTGTTCATGGTCTTCGTAGTTTATTGGCTTTGTTAAAGTAAAGGAAAGCATGTCGCAAAGGCAAACAATTCCCCAGCAATTTGAAAGCCATTGATTGAAGGCGGTGTAATATTGGGCATGCACTCCCCAAACCAAGGCCCTATGCCTTATTTCTTTGCAAGGCAAATTCTTTTCTTTATACCCTTCCTTAGCTAGTTCGGTAATTTTCTTATCAAACTTTAAGAAAGAGGGATCGCGCCCAGAGATAACCATGTATTCGGCATCGCGATAAAGCATGACGTTGTTGTTGACGACTTGAGGATAATCCGTTTTGTTTATTTCCATCCATTCTTCAAACAAGGCATT
>DOQE01000111.1:0-157 GCA_003512585.1 Bacillota bacterium
GAAGGCTTCCAATGTTCTCTCTTGCCTTTTGCTTCTTATGGGCCTTTTTAGCGGAATTATTCCATATCGCCGATATTACAGGGGCCTATATAGCGGGGTTGATATTAGCCAATACATCTTCTTCAAAATATATAGACCACAGGGCAGAAACAACAGC
>DOQE01000111.1:200-442 GCA_003512585.1 Bacillota bacterium
ACCTCATTAGGGGTAGGCAGCGATCAAGCAGTTTCTTCTATTTCCTGGGTATTTGCGATATTTGGAATCGTCTGGATCTTACTAGGTTTAATAGGAAAGGTATTAGGGGCTGGACTGGGGGCTAGAATTAGCGGGTTCAAAGGAAAAGAAGCTTTATCGATAGGGATAGGAATGATGGCTAGAGCCGAGGTTGTAATTGTAACGGCCCAAGAAGGGGTTGATGCCAAACTAGTAGAACCAGG
>DOQE01000111.1:457-3202 GCA_003512585.1 Bacillota bacterium
TGGCATCATCCCATTTACGTTAGGCCTAATCATTATATCTAGTTTTTTAACCCCTATTTTGCTTAGAATATTTGCAAAGGGAGATTCTAATAAAAACCAAGAAAAGAAAGAGGCTTAATTTATGGGACTACAAGCATTTAACTGTGGAGCAAATGTAATTGCCTTTACTAAAAACAACAAAACCTATGCAATGACAATCGCCTGGGCCATGATGATAGACTATAGTAAAGTTGCTTTATTAATGGGCGGACAAGCCGATTCAAATAAAGCCATAGAAGTCGGAGATGAAGTTGGCATTTCCTCTTTAGCCAAAGGGCAAGAAGAAATAGGAAATAAAATCGGCTCAACCCATTCTAGCAAAATTAACAAATTATCCTTATTCGACCATGAAAAAGATGGAGGTGCCATATTGGTTAAAAACGCCAAAGTCAATATGGTTGGGCGTGTTGTTAAGATTGAAGAAACTGAAGGCGATAAATTAGTATTTGTCAAAGTAGATCACTATAAACAAGACGAAAACAAAGAGTTCGCCTATGGTTATGACCCCTCCTTATATAAATAAATTACCAATAAGCAACTTTAACCAACTTATTATTTTTTAACTCTAATAAATTATAAGAACTTTTAAAGCAATTTTTATTAGATGCTAGAAAACCAGTCAATTCTTGATTAGAAAGAAAGTATTTGAATAGTCTTAGTGTTAATTTAGCATCATCGACAGATCGATGTTCCCGATTATTGCCTAAATCCCCTACTATTTTCATATTGGCTTCCCCTAGGCTTATGTCTCTAGATGAATCTAATTCTTCATCTGCTAAAGGCTGCACATCAAAGCAAACAAATTGCTTAAATTTTAGCCCATATCTATTTAAGTCAGTAACCAAAAAGGAAATATCGTTTTTTGCGGCATAGCCAATTTTTAAAATTGAGTCATCTTCAAAATAAGAGATAAATTTTGAAATTGAATTCTTTAAATTCGGCGAAGACGTGTACTGGGATTGACTATAAAACAAAGAAATATCGCTGCCTAATTTAAAAGGCGACTCCGGATTAATAAGTATCTCTATTTCTTTGGGATTTTCTAATTTATTATCCAAATATATGGCACCTAGCTCACATATTTTTCCTATTCCCATATCAGAATTAGAACATTCAAAGTCAAAGACAAAAACACCTTTTATTCCTTTTTCTAGCAAAGAAGAAATGGCTTTATCTTTATAAGCACTTTCCTGATTCAATAAAAATTGATATGTTCCTGACTTTCTAGCATTTAATTTACAATCGGAATAATCCCCATTTATAAAATCCAAGCTTGAAAGTCCGCTATCTTCTAATAAAAAAGAAAACATGGACAATGACGGATGAGATTTATTCAATTCTATTTCGTAATCATAAGAAAGATCTTCAATACTAGGTTCTTCCTTAATCCCGTAATAAGCCCTATAAAGTCTTAAGATATCAAAATATTCAAAATCAAAATAAACGTTAAATTTTTCTATAACTAAGGCAAATAATTTTTGAATATCATACCCGAAATAGATAAACCCATTTTCGGCAATAAATTCATTAAGCGATTCAATCCCCTTGTCATCAAAACTAAAATACTTGAGGCCTTTATTTAACAAAAGGGAATCGGTAATAGATAAACAAATATTATTTGATACGAGATCAATAAAGCATAAATCCATATATCGTTCCTTAATTTAGCCTAGCAAAGAACAAAAATAAGGGTAGAGATCAAACTTATAGTTCAATGATGTCATAAGAATAAAAACCCATAGAGGCCATTCTTTGATCCGCAATCATTATTGCGTAATATCTATCGCCATGGATTGTCTCTTCAAAAGAAGCTACTCCAAGGGAACGTTTTAAGCTATCGTCATAATATTTAAGTTTGTATTGCATTTATACTTCCTCTTTAACAATATTTCGCAATATCTAAATTACATATTACATAACCTAAAGAAAAATCACTAGAAACTATTCAAAAAACTTACAAAATACGTGTGAAATTTATAAAAAAGAGTTAAAATATTTTCAATTGAAGGGGGCATAGAAAAGAAAAGATCGCCCGTAGGCGAACTTCTCTACCCCTCAGGGGGGTTAATTCCAAGCCCTGCTAATTAATTTGCTTACAATTAATAGGTTGGATTTACACGAGTCCAACCACTCGTGTAAGCATATTAAACTACATTTTTTTGAAAAAGGGAACAATAAATATGAAAAATGAAAAAAACACTACGTTAGGGTTGGACCTAGGAATCGCATCAGTTGGATGGTGCTTATTTGAAAACGACGAACAAGAAAACCCAAAAAGAATTATTGATTTAGGTTCTTTTGTTTTTAATCAAATTGAAAACAAGAAAACTGGTCAAACCGAGAATATTGCAAGAAGACAAAAAAGATCAATGCGTAGACAAAGAAGAAGAAAGGTGCGTCGTTTGGAAGCCGGTAGATATCTTTTCCAAAATGAATTAGACGTGGACTTTCGCTCTTTAAACCTAAGTCAAATTGGAAATCCCTTGGAATTAAAAATAAAAGGCCTTCATGAAAAGCTAACAAAAGAAGAATTGTGCGTGGCTTTATATCATTATTTGAAATACAGGGGTTTTAAATCAAATAGAAAATCAGATAAAAATGCAGAAGATACTAAATTATTAGAAAAATTCAAGGCAACGGCAGAAGGCATTCAACCAGGGCAATATATTACCGAGTACCTTTGTTCTAAAGCTAATATGTCGGATA
>DOQE01000111.1:3244-3411 GCA_003512585.1 Bacillota bacterium
AAAAAGGGGATTAAAATTCACAATACGAGCGAAGAATACAATCTAACAGTAACTAGGGATTTATACGAAAAAGAAATTAATGCTTTATTAGATAAGCAAATTACCTGTGGAGTAATAGGCTCTGATTTTAAAAACAAATTTTTAACTCTTTTTAATAGACAAAGAGG
>DOQE01000111.1:3435-3703 GCA_003512585.1 Bacillota bacterium
TTTCCGATGGTCCAGGCAAAGAAAGTCCATTTTCTTTCAGCATAGAAGCAATGATTGGCGAATCTCAATATTCAAAAGAAGGTCAAAATTCAAAACGTGCACCAAAGGATTCATTCACCGCACAAAAATTTATATTCCTTTCCTCTTTGTGCAATTTTAGATATATTCCTGCCAAGGCCGATCCAAACGGGGAAATAGACTTCAAGTATATAGGGCTAGAAGCAAACCAAATTAAACGTGCGTCAGCTTTATTAAAAGAGAAACAAAT
>DOQE01000111.1:3755-4532 GCA_003512585.1 Bacillota bacterium
TTTATCAAAAACGTTTTTATATAAAAACGTTTTTGATAAACTTGAAAAGGAAAAGGGAATTACTAAACAAAATTTAAATGAAGAAAATCAAAAGTTTTTAAGTGACGCAATAGAAAAGGCGAAATTAGATAAAACGTTTTTTAAGAGAACGGATTTTTTAAACGAATATTTTAAAAAATTGAAAGAAGATAAATTCAAGGATATAAAAGGCGAACTTGAAAAAGAAGATATCATAGACTCTATATCATATATTTTACTAATTGCAAAAACAGATGAAAAAATCAAAGAAAAAGCCGAGGAAGAGAATCTAACAAATTTAATAAGCTTTATATCTGAATTGCCAAACTCCAAAAACGTAATCGACCTTTCGCTAGACGTTTGCAAAGACATAAATCCAGAATTAGAAAAAGGCGTATCTTATACGAACGCCTTGGAGAACAAAGGGTATAAATCTAAAAAGGATAAACATACACAAAAAAACGGAAAACTCCCGGACATCGATACCGCTTTGTCAGAACTCAATATCAAATTAAAAAACCCTGTCGTAAAACATTCGTTAGTCCAACTAAGAAAAGTCATAAATGCCGTAGTTGATAAATATGGGGCTCCGTCAAAATATTGTTTAGAGCTTGGAAGAGAATTAAAAAAAGGATTTAACGAAAGAAAAGAAATCAAAGCTCAGCAAGATTCAAATAGATATGATAACATTTCGGCGAAATTAGAAATATTGGAAAAGTATCCCACCACTTTTAGAAGCATTCAAAGCATTAATAAAGA
>DOQE01000102.1 GCA_003512585.1 Bacillota bacterium
GTTCTTCTAAAGATTTTATGGCTACTTCCAATTCTTTCATTTACATTACTCTCCTAAATATTGTTTATAACAATCGTTTGTTAAATCATTATCTACTATATATCCTTTTTTTTCTAAATATTCCTGATTGGCTTTTAAAACTTTTATAAATCCATCTTGGCAATTAGAAAGACAAGAGTTTATTAAATCGCTGCTATCATAACCTCTACTAGGCTCAATCTTATCGGAGGAATAAATTACTTTGCCCATGGTTGTCATGTTTTTATTTCCTGTCGCGTGGAATTTAATCGCTTCTAAGATTTCATTATTATCAATATTAAATATTTTCTTTGCTAAAAATTCACCTATAAATTGATGATAAGTCCAAAATGGATAAGAAATGTATTTAGGATAATTATTCTGCATGATTAACTTAGCGTTATTGACTTCTAAATCTTTTCCTAAATCATGAAGAAGCCCGGATACGTAGTAGTCATTTGGATTTTTCAATTTATTAGAAACGGCGATTCTATAAGATAGATTGGCAACGGAAATGCTATGAGATAATCTATGCTGGCTTTCTAACTTTTTTAATTCATTTATATAATATAGACCGTTTTCTTCTATATATTTCCTCACTGATAAAGGAATATCAATGTTTTCTAACTTTCTAACACCACTAGAACTTACTTCTCCAGTTTTTGTAAAGGGGAGACAAGCCATATTATATTTTTTTATATTTTCTTCATCTACTTTGACTCCAGGTCTAGGGACATAAACTATTTTTACAATAGAGGCAATCGATTCTGCTTCTTTCCATTTAGAAAATGAATTGGCCTCATCCGCCCCGATAAGAAAATATAAATTCGCTTGTTTGAATTTATTTTTAAAATACCGAACCGTATCGATGGAATAATTAATTTCATCATATGAATCCATTTCAAATAAGGAAATCATAAAAATAGATGGATCCAAATCCTTTATGGCTAGTTTAAGCATATCTAATCTTTGGCTAGGCGTAGAATCTAAAACTTTAAACCTTGGATTTTTTGCAGGAACGAAAATTACTTTGGCATCAAAATACCTAGAAGAGGCCAAAGCTGTTCTAATATGCCCATTATGTATTGGGTCAAAAGACCCGCCATAAATTACTATCGAATCCATTTTAAAAAACTATCTTGGGGTTTTTCTTGCTCTTTCTATATAAAACAATGACTTTTCCGATTGTTTGAACTATTTCGCAATTAAGCTTAGTAGATAATTCCAAAGCAACTTCCTTTGCATCTAGGGAAGAATTTTGAAGAACCCCTACCTTGATAAGTTCATGACATTCTAGCCCATCATCGATTTGCTTTAAAAAAGAATCGTCTATTTCCCCTTTCCCAAACAAATAACGATGGTCGATTGAGTTGGCCATTCCTTTAAGATATGACTTTTGTTTACCTGTAAGCATAATTTTTGTCCTTATTTAACCAATTTTGTCCTAGTTTGATACAAGGCGACTCCTTTTGGCACATAGATTCTAAATGTTTGATTTTTTCCTTCAAATGTTATAAACCCTAAGCCTTCCACGCCTATATCCCTTAATCCTTCTTCTTTTATTTCTAAATCGAAACAATCAAAGGAAGATGGACCATTATATACATTAAGAGTCGGTTCTAAAACGCCTTTTTCTATCGCGGCGAAAAAATAGTCAGTTTTTTCATTTTTCTTTTTTGCCTTTTTATCTATTTTTAATTTTGGAGAAAACGATAAATAGACAAGCGTCTTCTCTCCGCCCAATAGTTCGATTTTAACAAGCCCGCCCAAAAATAAAGATTCGTTTTTAGATAATAAAGTACGCCTAACTTTAATTTTAGAGTCAGGATAAACGTTCTTTATTTGATCAAAACTTAAAATAGAAAGCAAAGAATTATTAATCGAGATCCCCGGGGTATCGTACATATAGGAAGTTGAATCCAAAGGTATCTGCATTACTTTTATATTTGTCTTTCCATACTCTTTTGATTGAATTGGATGGAGTGATTTGTTTTTAAAGCTTCTTAAAAAAGAAGATAGTAGCAACGTTTTTCCAGCCCCGACGCTTCCGATAATATAAACATCATGCTTTTTTCTTCTCTTTTCAATTAAAGAAGCGATTTTTTCAACGTTGCAAGAAGAAGAAAGGCTAGACAAAATTACATCAGAAGAAGATACATTGATCTTTGCAACCCTAAATCTATGAGCAACGTATTCTTTTAGCAAGTCCTCATTAATATAGGAAGGAAGCAAATCCCTTTTGTTACCGATAACTATTATATTCAGTCCATCCAAAATTGAATTTACCTCAGGGGCAAAACTAGATTCAAAAGAAAATAAATCAACAAGATAAACAATTAAGGCATCGCTAGCTTGGGCATCTAAAAGCATTGACAAATAGTCTTTTGAAACGCTTGGGGATTTTGGAGAGAAGTTATAACGTTGCTGATCCCAGCATTTGTTGCAAAATAAAGGTACTTCCTCATTTTTGCTAAACAAAGGCTCATCTATATATCCATCTTGATCTTTGCGCTCACATTGCAAAATCGACCCACAATTAAAGCAACGTTTAACAAAATTAAATCTTCCCATCGATTCTCTCCTTTAAACTTTTAAGTAGTCCTTTCTTTTGCATCTTTTTTCTAATCGGTTTATCAAAACACCTATTAATTTTTGTCCATAATGGTTCTTTTTTTCCTAACGGTTCTGTTAAGATTACCTTTAATCCAATCGCGTTCCCGCATAAGACATCAGTCATGATTTGATCGCCTACCATTAAGGTTGATTCCTTATTAAGCCCTTTTTCATTCATCATTCTTTTTAAAGGGCCAGAAAAAGGTTTTCTTAAAAACGATCCATAACCAACTCCAAGCGAAGAAGAAAAACGATTAACTCTTTTTCCTTTGTTGTTAGAACAAACAATAAGACTAATGCCCAATTCATTTAGGTTGTTCTTAAACTCCCTTACTTTTTCGTTAGGCCCACTCTCATCGTAAGTAATCAAAGTATTATCCAAATCAGTTAAAATTGCTTTTATCCCCAAACTAGCTAAGTCGTTAACATCTATATCAAATATAGATTTTTCATAAGCATAGGGAACAAATCTTTTTAGCATAATCAAATAATACATTAAAATTAATTTAATGTTAATTGAAGAATGGAGTTTTTCATAAAAAAGCTAGTGTTAATCGATAGAAAACAAATACTAATAAACTACTAATAATGACCCAGTTTATTACTTATTAAAAATCGTCGTCAAATATTGATATTTGTTCGAATTTCTCTTCGATGCTTTTGTCTTCTTCTTTTGAATCCGCTTTATCGAAAGTGGTATTTGCTTTATCTAAACTAGGATCAGTTTCTATAGGCTTATAAGATTTGATTTCATCAGTAACTACTTCATTATCGAGTTTATTAGCAGAGATAATCGTTGTTCCTTTAGGAAGGCTTTTTTCTACTTTAACAACCTTATCCATGGGGGTCAAAAAGAAATCAGGATAAGTA
>DOQE01000050.1 GCA_003512585.1 Bacillota bacterium
GGACGCGGCTACTGGTGAATATAACGATTTATATGGGGTAGCAGGAAATAAATTTTATCCATTGCATTTAACTAGCATTGATGATTTATCGGTTAATCCAGTTGGAGAGTATTTAAGCGATGGAGGGGTAGCGGAAGGAGGTTTTGAAGAGACTTTCTAATTTTATTGAAGTAATAAAGGGGCAATTAAACGTATATCTATAATAAAAAATAGGCAAATTTGTGGAATTATTAAAAAATTAAGTATTTATCGATTCTTTTTGTTCATTTAGTTAAAAATTACTTTAAAAAAAAGTTGACTAGTTTTAGACCGGTTTTACTTTATGTCAATCAAAGCGAGAAGGAGCTTTTATGAAAAAAACGAAAAACAAATTATTGCTCTGTCTTGCTTCATCCTTATTTTTAGTGGGGTGCGGAGGAAACTCGACTGAAAGTTCCTCTACTCCAGTAGATGAAGCATCGACAAGCCAAACTTCAACAGACACAACGGATTCTAACTCTTTCGAAGATAGCGGAACATCTTCAAATAGTAGCGAAGAAGAACAAGTAGTCACGATTGAAGAAGTAACTGGATTATTGCCTGGAAAAACAATTCAATTGGTGGCCAAGTTAAACGGGGTAGAAAGCAATGCTACCTGGGCTATGGTCGACGATGGCGATACCGAATCGACTCTAACTGCAGAGGGTTTGCTAAAAGCAGGCGTCACTGTTGGGGAAGTAAGTGTTAAGGCTACGATTGGAAAGGCAGAAGGCAGTTTGACTATTGCAATTGAAGAGCCAACTATTGATGTAGATAAATTAGGCGTACCTACCTCATATAAGGTTACTTATTATTCAGAAACAGAGACTGAACCCACTCCGCTTGCTAGTTTAGAATTCGTCAAAGATAAGGGTATTTATCTTGATATGAGTGCAGATGCTAGCGAATATGGTGAAGAATTTAAAGGCGGAATAATTGCTGAAAGCGATACCCTTTATAATTTTTTAGTCACCGGGAATGAAGCTAAATTCAATTACAACACGGATGCAAGAGAAGAAACTTTAACTGCATTGAATAATAGTTTTGATTTGGCTGGATCCATTAATTCTACTAATTATGACTTCCTTTATTTAGATGAATATTATAACGAATACATGTACGAGCCTAAACTAGATTATGATGCTTCCGTCGAGTTTGGAATCATGCAAGAGTTAAGCATGATTGAAAATGGTTACGAATCATTTTGCATAGGCGTGGATGCGACTACCTTAGCCCTTACTTGCTTATACGGAGTGATGGAATATGAGGGTGAATATTATTTTTTTGAAATGGGCTTAGATGAAATCACGGACTTATCCGTTACCCCAGTTGGAGAAAATGTATCCGACGGTGGGGAAGGCGAAGGTGGAGTCGAAGAACCATTTTTAGATAGTTCAGTGGGAGAATAAACGATATGAAAAAGAAATCATTATTAATATTTTCCACTTCCTTTGCTCTTGGGATTGTTGCTTTAGGGACTGGATGTGGTTTAAAAAATGAAGAAAAAGTAGATACAACTTTAGATGACGCGGTTCTTCCTAGCGATGAAATTGGGACAAAAATAAGGCTTGGTGAGAACAATAGCGAAGGTAGCGTAACTACCCCAATTACTTTCGATGCCACTTTAGGCTATAGGGTGATTAATGAAACTAGCGGGGCAAAAAGCGTTCGCGTTTATGCTGCCTTAAACGGTTATAAAGGACTAAAGGGTGCTTCTTTGACTAGGAAAGTGACTGGAAGCGATGGGACTTTGGTAAAAGAGGAAAAGACAATGCAAGTAAATTATGTCTATTCCTCGATTAAAGATGCCAATTTAGTTACCTGGGATACACCTGTTTCTACCGAAATAACTACTCCTTATTACATGGTTTATACCTTAAAGGATATTCCGGAAGAGCATTGGCTTGATACTGTTAATGTTTCCTTTGCTATTGATAATGGAAGCGAAGTTAGAAGTGGAGAAGCTATATATAACGTCCGTGGCTTAATCGGTGATGAAACGGAAGGTGTTGAATATGCACAAAGGACCGATGTCACCGATAAAAATGAATATTATGCAAGGGCAATTAATAAAACCATAACAAAAGCTGTCGTCGCTTCTTCTTGTTATACTTACGAAGGGCATGTAGCTACTTTTATGGGCGAGGTTACTGCTCTAGATGCTACTAGCAATACCGGGGCTTTTGAAGGTTGCAGTTCCTTGACCGAAGTAGTTTTGCCAGATTCTATAAATTTCTTTGGCAACTATACTTTTTATAATGCATCGGCCCTTAAAAAAGTTAGATTCCCTAAGAATTTAACTTCTATTTCTAAGTCTGCTTGGAGCAACGCGAAATTTAAGGAAGTCCAATGGGACGCTTTAGCTTTTGCCAATCCAAATGATGTAACCATTCCTTTTGATCTAGATCAGGTTACAATTTCTAGTGAAGTTACAAGTTTGCCAAAGACGTTCATGTCTAGCTCCTATAAAATCAAAAAAGTCGTTTATGATGGACCTTTAGCTAATTTCAACGCCCTGAAAACGGATGAAAATAAAGACAATGGTTTATTTGTTGATGGAGTTTACGCGACTGATAATACCATTAATATTACCTATCATTTAGGTGAAGCCAATATTGCCGGCGAAACTGGGGATTATGTAGTTAAGTCTTTCCCTAACCAAGCTTTTACTCCTGCTACCCCTTCTTTATCAGGCAAAAAATTTGACGGATGGTATTTGGATGAGAACTTGACAACTCCATTCGATGAAACCTCTATTTTAACTGCCAATACAGACCTTTATCCGAAGTTTTCGGATTTTGGAAATGGCATTTCAGCCGAAAAGCCAATTGTTCTAGGCGAAGAGAATGCTTCATTTAGCGAAACTTTGGTTCCTGGATATGAAGGCGTGTACTTTAAATATACTGCTCCGCTAGATTCTACTGCCAAATGGCATTATCTAAGGATAAATGAAGAAAATTCCGTTACTAATGCCGATTTGTCTATTGGTGTTTCTTCTTTAGGCAATCAAAAGATATTTGTATACAAAGATTCTGTAAGCGAAGAAAATTTGCAAAAGGATTCTTCTTCTAGCTACTTAACTGATAAATCCAATGTTCAAAAACTCTATTCTGATGACGGATTTAAAAGAGTTTGGATTGAACCAGGTGAGACATATTATTTCTATGCCGATGCTTATTACAGTTCATACAGTAAAGATAATCAATGGTATGGTGATTTGGCTATCGAATGGAAAACAAATGAAGCCGATACGATTGCTACTGCCCTTTCTTTGAATTATGGAGAAGAGGTAACCCCATCAGTTTCTTATAAAGCAGCTCCCGTTGCCTTATATAAATATGTCGCTACCTCTAGTAAACAAGTTGCCATTTTCTTAAATTCTTATAAACAATATTATGTAAATATCGTTTGTTATGATGCTACGGACGGAAATAACATTACTAAAGTAGTTGAAGCTAGGTCTAAATATGACACTTCTGCCAATGTAGCGACCTCAACTACAGTCATGAATCTAGTTGAAGGACATACTTATGTTTTCCAAGCCTCGATTAATGACAAGACTACGGATGTAAAGTATTTCTCCTTTAAGCTAGATGATGTTCCTGCCGGAGCTAGCATATCCAATGCAATTGCCTATTCTATAGGAGAGACGATAAAATCTACTGATTTAGGTTTGAATTATGTCTATTATTCCTTCTCTTTAAGCGAAGAAAAAACCGTTTGCTTTAATTTAAATGGTGGTTCTAGATACTATGCTAAAAAGGCTCAAATACTTAGCACTACAGGTGAAGCGATTAGTGAAGAAGTAAAAGAAGTTGGCGTAGAAGAAGGGTCAGGATATTGGGCGGAAACTTATTTTGGCAATTTGCTTTCTTTAAGCAAGAAGCTTGAAGCAGGAACCTACATATTGAAAGTTTCCATGGATTCAAGCACTCAAGCTCCATCTGATATAGATATATCTTCTAAATACCTAGAAGCTGGCGATAGTTTTGACGATCCTTTAGTAGCGACAGTAGTTTCTAATTCTGCTACCCTTGTAGCTACAAGCGATGGCAAATTCTATTCCTTTGTCGCTGCAAATGAAGGATACATGCAATTTGATGTTACTGCTCCTGATGGAGTAAAAGTGGCATTGCTTGATTCTAATGGCAATGCAATCGCGACTGCTTCTAATGGAGGGAGTTTGGTAACTGAAGTTACTGCTAGCCAAACTGTTGTCCTTAAGGCTTTTGGTGCTAGCGGAGATGCTACAATATCAATATCCTATCCAAGCGAAATTCAGGACGGTAAGAGCCGTGATACTGCTTATGCTCTTGATTTCTCTGCATCGGAAGAAATAGATATTACCGATAAAACCGGTACATCTTCTATCGATAGCGTTTTCTTTAAATTCACTGTTTCAACTACTGGAACATATAGGTTCTACAGCAATTCAGAATCATTGGATAGCAAAGTGAACGGGGTTTATGAAGGCGAAATTGCTTCTAAGCTTAGTAATTCTTATAACGACGATGATCAAAATAAACATGCTGGCTTTACCAATTATAGATATGATTTCTATGTCGAGGTTCAACTAGAAGCAGGAAAGACTTATTATGCCGATGTCAAGTTACCCGCTAATGGCGATGCCAAGGCTTTAAAACTAGGATTATCGATGCTAAAACAAGGCGAAGTCCTTACTAATCCAGTAGAAAAAGCTTGGGACGAGAATACTTTGACTATCTTATCTAATTCTAAGTCCATGTTCTATTCCTTTGTTGCCGATGAATCTCAAACTTATGATTTAACTGCGTCTAGTTCTATTGAAGGAGTGACTCCAACTTTAACTTTGTATAAAGATGGGACTGCCGTTAAAAGCACTGGTTCGGGTTATAGATTCACGTTTGAAAAAGATGCCACTTATGTCTTAAATGTTATAACAAGCCAGACTTGCGATGTCACTATTACTAGGACTATTCATAATGGTCCATTTACTGGATCTGATGTTCTTGGCCAATATAATGGTTGTGGGAACGGGTCTAGCTATTATAAGGCTAATATCGTTGCCGATGGAGTATATTGGGAATCTAGTACAGTTCTTGGTGAACCAAGTTCTGCTTTGACCACAACTGCAACTGGCTTAACTAAGTTTGTAGCAACTGCAAGTGGAGAAAAGACATTCTATTGCAACGGGACCGATATGTGGGCGTTTAATTCTTCTTATGTATATTTCTTAAGCAAGAGACAATCTACATATACTGCCGATGCCGTTGCTGGAGAAATGGCTAAGACTGCTAGTGCTACTAATGAAACAGGGACCATTATCCAATCTATTAAAATTGATGATGGCACTAGAATTTATGGTATGTCTAAAGATGGCGAAGTTTATTTAGGCATTACCGTAGAATTTACTAACGGAGAAGACATTAAGAATGATGCTGCCTTTACTGTTAAGGATTCTTCCGGAAATACGATTGGAACTTATACTGGTGTTGGCGGCACTTTAACTGAAGTTACTGGCCCAAATGCCTAATTTAATTCTTTAATTCCATTACCCCCTAACCCTGAAAAAAGGGAAGGGGGTATTTTAATCAATTTTTATAATCTAAATATTTAAAATTTGATTTTTTTAGCAAAAATGGTCTTGCTTTTATTTCTACCGGCTTTAATTTTACATTATTGGTTTTAAATCAATTTTTATAAAAAAAGGAGGTAATATGTTAAAAAAGAAACAATTGAAATCATTGCTACTGTTTAATCTTTCTTTCTTGTTGCTTGCATCATGTTCTTCCAATGATGATTCATCTAATGAAGTTAGCTCAAACGAAGAAACTATAAATCCAGATTATAAAGATATTTATTCTTTCTATTCTTCGATGAAAAATGCTCATAATTTTACCATTGAAACAGACATTAATGATGGTAAATATAGTAAAACCTATTCTGATTATTTCACAAATACATATGTTTATTGTGACTATGAAACCGATCAAAAAGGGTTTGCTATTAAAAACAACAAGGTTTTTAGATTCGATGGAAACGAAGGCAATTTTATTTCTAGCGACGAGTATTTAAAAGATGATGGCTCTTCTTATTCATCTTTATGGGATACTTCCTTATTTGCTACACCTATTTTAGACGTTGCCTATTTAGGCAAAGCCAAAGGTGTTACTAGTTTTGATATCTCTTCAAAGAACTTGCGTCTTCAATATTTATCATTTTTGAATATAGATTCAATCTATTTGACAGAAATAAAGTCCATGTCAACTTACATAGAAGATAACCATGCTTTAATTAAGCTAAGCATTTCTTCTTTTGAATACACGTCTACTTTTTATTCCATTGGCTCGACTAGCAATGATGAAGTCGAGGATTATTTAAAGAATGCAGATGCTGCAATTATTGATGAATATCTACTAAGGGCCAAGGAAGATTTCTTGACCAATAATTTTACTCATGTCCATCGTGAATCACTTACTTACGATGAAAATAATAGCATTACGGGGTATGAATATTTTACGCCTGATTATTATTATGATTATTATTTGAAAAATTCAGGCTATTCCATTTATTCAAAAGGATACATGTCCCTTCATAATAAGGTTTATTCCTATTTAGACAAAGAAGGGAATGAGACTTCTGCTGATTTAGATGGGGCTTATTTGTTCTATTTAGATGAAAATGCCGCCAAAATAAAAACAATTGCTTTGAGTGCCCCGGCATTCGTCACCAACATTTATGATATGCCTACTATTATGGATTATCCTTCCAAT
>DOQE01000037.1 GCA_003512585.1 Bacillota bacterium
TCCATCGACTGTCGAACTAACTTCATGGAATTCATCGACATAAGTTTTCTTATTGTCAGAAGAAGTATCGCTATGCCCATAATCTCCATTAGCAGGATTAAAGTCATAGAAAGATCCGCCGTTAACCATGAAAGTACCTTCCACGGTGCTATCCGTGATATTTAATAACATATTACGTCCGCCACCTTCATTAGAGAAAGTGCCGCCATTAATTACAATATTACCGGCTTTATGGGAAGTTACGCTATCGGCATTAATATAAAGACAATTAGTATCGAAGCCACTAACAAAATTTCCATCATTAATGGTCAAAGATGAACTAGTAGTTTCATATATGCTATCACCCATTTCGGCAACAAAGGTATCGGTCCCGTTAGAAAGGATTGAACCACTACCAGAAATAATGACATTCGCATTTGACCTAATTTTTATTAAAGCCTTAGAGTTTATAGCAGCTGGGCTATCCTCATTTCTAGCATCATCAAATATGCTTGAAGCGTCTTCGCTCTTCTTAAGCCCTTTAATAACATGACCATTTAAATCAATGTTGAACACCTTAGGAGAATTTTCGCCTTGGAATTTTAAATAATCAACCAATCCGATATCAGATCCTAAAACAATGGAAGAATTACTATTAAAGTGAGAATGATAGGCCAAAGCCTGTTTTAATTCAGAGGCATTATTAACGGTAATGCTGCCAAGATTATTGGTTTGTTCAGCGCACGAATAGGTTATTTCTAATTTTGAAAAATAAGTTTGTCCACCTAATTCTAGATTAAAATAAGATGGGGTTACTTTATCGAAGGTAACCTCGTATTCACCATTTTTCTTAGTTAAATACCTATAACTTTGGCTTAGATTATCCTTATCAAAACCAAATTTTAAATCTATAGAGCAGTTTTCATACCCTCTAGAAGCAAGCTTAAAAGCTATTTTTTTAATGCCAGAAATAGCTGTTGAATTATAAATGCTTCCTTGCCCCTTAACGATAAATATCTCATCATCTTGAAGAGAAGAGGTAATTATTTTTTCGCCTTTAGATTCAAATTCCACTTCATTGCCTAATTCGGTTTTTAAAGTAGCAACATACTTTTCATAACTATTTTTTGAACCAGACTTTAAAACACCCTTAAAGTCGTCTTTTCCAAAACTTAGCTTGTAATCTTTGTTTTCCGCTTTAATGGTTAATGGGCTTCCGCGGTTTACAGAAGCATAAGTAACTACTCCGGCAAGCCCAGCAACAGGAAGAAGGGCTAACAAGGCTAATTTTTTGATTCTTTTTTCCATAAAAATACCTAAACCTTAAAAATTGACGATATAGTTATAGTCATAATTAATAGAATCCAAGTACAAATTTATTGGCAAGAAAAAACCAATTTAATTCTACTTAACTAATGTGATTTAAAATATACGATGACGACTTAATTTTATAAACATGAGAAAAAATCTTTAATATAGCAAGAGGCGATATTTTTGATTTCTTTCTTCTTATCTAGACTGCATTCATCTTCTACGCCTATTGTAATAAAGCCAGCTTCTTTAGCTGTCTTAATTCCAATAAGCAAATCCTCAAAAACAAGGCATTCGCTAGGAACTAAATCAAAACTAGAGGCGATGTTCAAATATATTAAAGGACTAGACTTATCAGCCTTTAGCTCATTAACGGTAAGGATTTTGTCAAAATAAGAATAAATGCCATGCCGCTTTAAAATAGATAAAGAAAGTTCTAAAGAATTTGATGTTGCTAAACCTATTTTTATATTATTGCTTTTTAAATATTGCAAAAAATCTTTGACTCCTGGCTTTAGATTTATTTTATTTTCATAATAATCTTTAGCCATATCTAGCCAAATGGAAACTATTTCTTCTTCGCTTTCTTCTAATGAATACGTTTCCTTTGTATATTTAGCAATTTCCTTTAATCCTTTATGCCCGATAGCCTTTTGATAAGAATCTTCATAAACCAAGCCGTGTTTAGCAAAAAATTCAATGTCGATATCTCTCCAAACGTTCATGGAGTCGATTAAGGTTCCATCTAAGTCAAAAATAGCCCCTTTGACATTTTTAAAACGCTTTAGAAATTCATCCATAAATCAACATTAAAATAATAAAACAAAAAGAAAACGCACCCAAATGTTATTTTAGATGCGCTTGTTTAAAAGCAATAATTTATTGCCTTGGTAATGGTGGCGGAGGTGGCAAACTGCCAGCATCATAGCTAGGACTGACTTCACCACTGCTTAAATTGATCGATAGCCTATATTTAGCTAAGAAGACACTAACTACTAATGTCAACGAGCCGTTGTAATTAGTAATGACCATAGAATCTAGTCCATAGCTAATTCCATCGACAGTCAAAGCATAACCGCTAATTTCACCCTTTGTAAAAGAGAAAGTTTTATTATCGACTGTATAGTTACCGACAAACTTATCAAAATCTAAATAGTCTAATTTCTTTGTTAGTTCAACACTCGAATCACCATTTTTATAAGTAACATTCCCATCCTCTTTAAAAGTAAATGTACCTTGGCTTGTGGTTACTACTTTAGAATCACCCTCCTTTGTTCTAGAAAGAATAGGCAAATCGGTTCCATTTAGATAAATCTTATTGTTTTGGACATATAAGACATTGGTTAGATCGGTATCGGCATAAGTACCCCATGTATTTAAAATATCTTGTTCATAATAATTTAAACTAGCAATGGTTACATATCCATTATGGAAGTAAATAAATATGGAAGTATCCTTATTAAAATTAAACGCCAGCATGGCTTTGTTATCGCTATTTGGCTGAGTTAAGATGGAATAATCATATTCGACATCCTTAATTAAACCGGTTTTATCTTGGTTAACCGTATCTAAATATAAATGCCCATCGGAAGTGAATGTAATATTTTCGATTCCATATTTCCCATATAAAGAATAAGTACCGGCTAGCTCGGCAAATAATGATTTTCTAATATAGAAAGTATCATCTGTATAGAACGTGCCGTTAAGGTTGTTCTTATAAGTTTGCCCATTACTAGAAATAGCAAATAAATAAGTTCCGGTTCCCACTTGATAGAATGGATCGAATTCATAGGAATCTTCCTTATCTCCTATTGTTAAAGAGGAAGTAGATAAAGTGAAATTATCCCTACCATTAGAAGAATAGTCTCCATAAACTTTATCTAAAATCTTTTTGCTATAAAGCTTAATTTCTTCTTCTCCATTATTTAACGAATAATAGCCAATATCAGATTGAACCAAGCTTAAGGCATAAGGAGTAGATTCTAAATTGCCCACTAAGCTAGGATATTTATCTCCATGCCAGTAAGAGAAAGCAAACTTACCAGTTTTTTCGTCAATTTTAAAAGATAAATCGGAACCAACGGTTAAATTAAATTGGTTCTTTTTGTCGTGGGCAACGAATTCATCAAAAAACAAAGATAAATACAAAGACTCATTTATGTAGTAAGAAATATTGCCGTCAATAGAAACTAATATTGATGATTCATTTTCATCATTGTCTGGTGCAACAATATAATTTTTATTATTGTATGAAAAAGAAAGAGCCTTTCTTTTGTTATAAATTATATAATTTGGATTTATTGCTACTTCATTGACGCTCAATTTTAAATTATTTTCATCGTCAACAGTAATTTTTATTACTTCCCCATCTTTAGAATATTCGCCTTTCAAATTCGAAACCGTATCGACCGGATATAAATTGGTTTCATTGTCATTACTTACTTTAATATAATGGCTTCCGATTCTAAAAGATAAGGTTGAAGAGGATGAGGTAGCATCTACTCTCATTCCTTCTTCATCAATTTTAGTTACATAAGTGCCGGTAAAATCACCAAATGTTAACGTTTTATTATCAGGATCCATTGATAAGGCAATTGAGTTAGTTCCATCAAAGACATTAAATCCGTTTAAGGCTCCGGGGTCTAGATAATTGGAAACACTATTATATTGACTTTCAAATAACCTTATTGTTTGATCTCCGCTATCATCTTCGATTACGTCAATTCTTTCTTCCCCATATCCATAGTTGTCAGAATCCGTTAATTCTAGAGTCGTAACAATTGTAGGTTGGAAAACATTGGAATTATCTTCCCTTAACCTGGATACATATGACCAATTTTGTTCATAACTCCAAATTCCATCATATCCGGAAACTCTAGCAGCCAAGTAAACATTTCTTTCATAATCAAACTCGCCGTCTAAAACCGTATAGATATTATAGGAACTTGAATCTCCATAGGCAGAATATGACCCGGCATACTTAGAAACATTTGGTTGGAATGTACCTAAAGTAGCGAAGGCATCTCCATTAATTTTATCTAAATGCAAAAAACCATCGCCATATAAATCAACATAAGCCCTATAAGAATTTCCCACATCAAAAGAAGAATCGAAATTAACCGAAATTACCTCTTTCTTTTTGCTTGGGTCGGTAGAAACATCTACTTTTCCTAAGGAAGTCGGAATTAATGTCAATTCTACTTTTCCTTCAATTTGGATGGACTTCTCATCAAGAGTAAGCTTGCCCAATTTTCCATTATAAGTCCCTAGTAAATAAGAGAAGTCATCTTTATTTAATGTCGGAGGAAGAATTGATTCCTCGGATGAAGTCTGGCTAGAGGAAGTTTCTTCGCTTTCACTAGTAGAAGAGGAAGAAACGTCATTTCCACAAGAAAATAGCAAAGAGGAAAGTCCAGCCAAAGATAGAAAGAAATACAATTTTTTTGATTTCATTATAGAAACTCCTTTCTGTAACCAATTTTAGGGTATTTTATGTAGAAAAAATGTCAAGATTTAAAAAAACATGGTCATTATTGATATTTTTAAAGCAAAAAAAAGAAAACTTTAGCGGCGTTTAGTTATAATTAACGTCTTTTTTTCTTAATGGCAAAGAATGAGACGCCAAAAATTATTGAAAGCAAAGAAGCAATAACAAGAATTAAAAGGGCTTGTTTATTGAATTGGTTTGCTTTCAAAGCAACATTGCTTTCTCCATTAAAATTCCCTTCAGGAAGTTCTAAAACCAGTTTAGTTTCTCCTTCTTTAAGAGATTTATTGTATTGATCAACCATCATTTTTAATTTTTCTAAAGCGGTGACTATATAACCATTATCATCGAAAAGTTCATTAAATGAATTATCCAATTTGGCTTCCTCTAGCAAAAGATTGTATTCATTTATTAAAGCTGCCACTTCTTTCCTTTTATCTGCAAAGCCAGGATAACAAGATCCTACAAACGTTTTTAAATAGGAAATAAAAGAAACGGCCTGTTCATTTCCATTCCATTCATAACCGCTTTTCCCTTCAATAGAAATGGTAATATCTTTAAAGAATACGGCCCCAGAAGTTACTTTATAAGAAATTTCAATAACCCCGGAAGATAAACCGTTAAAACAATATTCAGCCATAGTAGTTTTTAATGGAATAGAAGATAAGTTATCACTAGTAAAACTAACATCGCCCACCTTAATAGAAATAGAAGCATTTCCAGAAGAGGTAACCCTTCCATTAATTTTAATTTGATTTACGTTAGAAAATGTTTCTTTAGAAATAATCTTTGCATAAGTGGCAGGGGTTTTCTTTGTACCCATTTGAAAAGATCTATCATTTCCATCATATCCAAAATAAGAAGCATCCGTATCGATGACCCAATTAGTGGCCTCTCCTTGTGAAGAAGACAAGGAAATGGAATCACCGTTTTTCTTAAAATAATTGTCCTTGCTAATTCCGGTAAAAGAAGTAATTGAACTAGGCGAGGTTATTTCTTTCCTTATGGCGTTTTCATTTGTTACAAAAATGTTAAAAGAAGAACTAACCGTAACCCCATTCTCCATATAAGTTGCTTCCACCTTTTTATAACCAATGGACTTAGCATCGCCAATAAGTTCATATTTAACGTTACTAACTTCTTTTTGACTGCCATTTTCATAAATAACCATGGCTTTTATATTCGAAGTATCTAATTCGCCATAAAAAGGCATCTTGGTGGGCGTATTTTCTAAAGATAAGGAAGCTATTTTTGGTCTTGAATCATTAACAACTACTGTTGCATATCCTTCTATGCCGCCTTTTTCGGTTAAAAAACCAACTTGAGTAGTTCCTTTTCCATTTGCTGTTACCAAACCTGTATTTTCATCTACTGTGGCAACATTGTCATCGTTAGAAATCCATAATCCTGTTTTATATTCTTCGCTAGCATTAGAAGGTAAAAAAGAAGCACTAAGTTGAACTGTATCCGCCTTCCCGCTTGAATCGATATTTAAATTTACGTTTGAAGGGGAAATGTTAACTTGCGTAACGGGAACTCCGTCATCTAAAAAATCGCTAACATTTACTCTTCCATACCCATATTTATAATCCCAACCGGTTGTTCCTAAATCGATGCAAGATTCATATAAGGCATTTATTACTTCACTTCTAGTCTTGCTAGGATACTTTCCTCTATATAAAGCAATGGCCCCCGCAGTCAAAGGAGAAGAAAAGGAAGTTCCTTGGGTCTCGCGATAATAACTATCGGCAATAGAAGAGCTAGAGGAAGTCCTAGCCGCCTTTTGAGGAACGTTAGCCGTATATACATATCCAGGAGCCATGACATCGACATTATTATTGCCACTAGCTTTATCGCTAGTTTTATTGAAATTGGAGAAGTCAGAGGCAACAGTCCCAGAAGCCCTTTCTAAAGCACCTACTCCAACAACCCCCTCATTACAAGCTGGATAAGAATAATGATTTGTTTTTTCATTCCCGGCAGAAGCAACGACAACGACGTCTTTGCTATTGGCATAAGAAATCGCGGAACTTAAAGCAGTTTTTGTTGATACTTTTCCAGTTCGCTTATCTCCATAACCATCGGTAAAATCCTCTGCATATGCTCCTAATGACATATTGATAACTTTTGCTCCGTTATCGCTAGCATACCTAATGGCTTTATCTAGCGAGGTAAAATAAAAATCCATCTTGATAAACAATAGATTTACTTTAGGGGCAATCCCGTATCCGCCAACCCCATTGACGCTAGCACCTATGCAAGCTGCACTTGCAGTTCCATGGGAATAATATTCATCATATTCAGAATCATAAATATCGTCATCATAAACGTATTTGATCCCGACTTGAGTTTTTACCGAGGAAGAATAATAACCTTTACTTGTGTCGTAAATATAGCAACTTCTTGGATCGATAATAGAGTAAGAGGCTATATTGGCTTCGTTTAATTTAACTCCTTTTGCCTCTTCTTTTAAAAAGTCTTCATGATAAATATCTAATCCAGAGTCGATAACGGCAACGGTAACAGGTTCATTATTTAACGTTTCTCCCCTATTCTCGTACCAAACGGAACTAGTTTCCGCACTAATTCCACCTAAACCCATATATTTAAAATTCAAAGGAAAGACACTAGAGTTCTTTGGCTCATTTTTTATATCGTCAGTAGAATATCTATAAGTTGTAGGACTTGCTTTTAATCCACCCCAATTCACTTCGTTAGATTCTTTTTTATTACATAGAGAAAAGGAAGAAAGCAAAGACAAAGCAAAAGAAGAAGAAAAAAGTATATTTAATAATCTATTCATGGCTTTATATCCTTGAAACCCCACATGGATATTTTATTAATTTATCGAGCTATTTAAAAGAAAAAAAGGCCGTAACGAGGATAATCACGGCCCTTTAGGAAAAGATTAAATCTTATTTATTTCTTTTTCTTCTAAATAAGAAAAAGCTAATCAAGGTAATTGAAACGACCCCTACAGCCCCAAAAGATAGAATAAGAACATTATTGTTGGAACTATTTTGTTTAAATAACGACATGTTAGCGTTAATAGAAATGCCACGACCTAT